>USQV01000088.1 GCA_900556965.1 uncultured Clostridium sp. | reverse complement strand
GAGAATACGCCGTTAGCGTTCTCACCCGGGATACCCATGAATTTCGGAAGACCTGCACCGGAACCGATAAATACAGCGGAGAAGCCTTCGTCATCCATTAACTCATCGATCGTAACCGTCTTACCGATGATAACGTTTGTCTCGATCTTAACGCCAAGCTTTTTCACGTTGTTGATCTCCGGCTGAACTACGCCCTGCTTCGGAAGACGGAACTCCGGAATACCGTATGTAAGAACTCCGCCCGGCTCATGAAGTGCCTCGAAGATCGTTACATCGTAGCCAAGCTTTGCAAGGTCTCCTGCACAAGTAAGTCCGGAAGGACCGGAACCGATAACAGCAACCTTCTTGCCGTTCTTTTTCTCAGCAGCCTTCGGAACAAAGCCGTGCTCTCTGGACCAGTCGGCAACGAAGCGCTCCAGCTTACCGATGGAGATTGCTTCACCCTTGATACCGCGTACACATTTGCCCTCACACTGGCTCTCCTGCGGACATACACGTCCACATACAGCCGGAAGTGCGGAAGACAGTGCGATCGTATTTGCAGCATCCTCATATTTTCTGGCTTTTACTTCACTGATAAAAGCAGGAATATCGATATTTACCGGACATCCGGCTACGCATCTTGCATTTTTACAGTTTAAGCAGCGCTCTGCTTCTGCAACTGCTTCTTCCTCATTATATCCATAGCATACTTCCTGGAAGTTGGTAGCACGCACCTTCGGATCCTGTTCTCTGACAGGTACTTTCTTCATTACGTCCATGTCTGTTCCTCCACTATTAATTTCCATTGCAGTGGCCGCAGCCGCCGTGATGGGTATCACCCTCGCGAAGCTTTAAGATCGCGCGTCCTTCTTCTGTCTTATACATCTGCTGACGCTTCATCGCCTCGTCGAAGTTAACTGCATGTCCATCGAACTCCGGTCCGTCTACACATGCAAACTTAACAGTGTCACCGATCGTTACACGACATGCACCGCACATACCGGTACCGTCTACCATGATCGGGTTCAGGCTGACGATTGTTGGGATCTCAAGCTCTTTTGTAAGGAGACATACGAATTTCATCATGATCATCGGTCCGATGGCTACGCAGACATCATATTTCTTGCCCTGATTCTGCACCAGATCCTTAACGACCTCTGTAACCATTCCCTTTCTTACATAGGAGCCGTCATCTGTTGTGATGTAGAGGTTTCCTGCAACAGACTCCATTTCCTTTTCAAGGATCAGAAGATCTTTTGTCTTAGCACCAACGATTACATCTGCATCGATTCCGTGCTCATGAAGCCATTTAACCTGCGGATATACAGGAGCAGTTCCCACGCCGCCGGCAACGAACAGGTATTTTTTCTTTTTTACTTCTTCCAAATCTTCCTTAACAAACTCAGACGGATTACCTAACGGACCAACAAAGTCACGGAAGGAATCTCCTGCCTTTAATGCGGACATCTTCTCTGTGGAAGCGCCTACGATCTGGAATACGATCGTGATTGTTCCTTCTTCTCTGTCATAGTCACAAATTGTGAGCGGGATTCTCTCACCTGCTTCATCCATCTTTACGATTACGAATTCTCCCGGCTGACAGTTTTTTGCGATTCTCGGTGCTTTAACCACCATAAGATGAATCTTATCCGCCAGCTTTTCTGCCTTCAAAATCGGATACATAATTCCTCACCCTCCTGTATAGTTTGGGAACGCTGTGCCTGTTCAAAGCGCACAAGTTCCCATATAAGATTATTTTATCATGCTGTGCAAATTATATCAACACAAAGTTACAAGAAATCCGTACTGCGGAAAGGAACCTCTGAATTCTATTTCGCGGAATGTTGTTTTTTTTCATACCTGCGAAACTCGTAACAAATACTGAAATAGGTCTGTTCGTCGCTCTCTGCCGTCACGATCCAGTCCGCTGCCTTCTCCAGATCCGGGAAGAAGGTATCCGCTTCATATACATAATCGATGTAGGTGATATGGGCGGTATTGCAGTAGGGCAGAAATTCTCTGTATATTTCTTCGCCGCCGATGATATAGATATCATCATCTGCAAACTGCTTCAGATATTCTAAAGCCTCCTTAAGGTCATAGACAGCGACGATGCCCTTTTTCCTGTATGCCCGATTCCTCGTAAGCACCACATTGATACGCCCGGAAAGTGGCTGCCCACCCGGCAGGCTTTCAAAGGTCTTTCTTCCCATAACGACTACTTTTCCCGCTGTTTCCTCCCGAAACAGCTTCTGGTCTGCCGGTATCGTCACCAGGAGCTTCCCCCTGTTTCCGATGGCCCAGTTTTTATCTACTGCTGCAATGAGATTCATCCTGCTCCTCCATATATGATTTTTCTGCCTACAGTATATCCGATTTTTCTTCGGATTGCAATGCTCCCCATGGTGGCGGACAGATTCCTGTTGTCGGATTCCGGTTTTCAGTATATAATGATAACTGCTATACCGATAATCACGTTTTATGAGAGGAGTACTCCGAATGATAAAATTTGAACGCACCAGCGTCATGAATCTGGAAAACGCAATACGGGGCGCCAGAAATCCATTAAACAGCTGGGGAAGAATGGACAGCGCCTTTGATGAAGACGGAAAGTTTGTTCTCGGCCCCAACGATATGGATCTGGCAAAGCGTCTCCGCAAGGCCGGCAGCGACCATAGAAAATATGTGCGCCAGATCTTCGTTTCCGTAGATATCACAGCTCCGCTTTACTGGTGGAAGGAATACGACACCTACAAGGTTGCGACTGTGGCCAACTCCACAAGCACCATGCACAAGATCCATTCCAAGCCCTTCTCCATTGACGATTTCAGCCACGATCACCTGACTCCGGCTTCTCTTTTATTTATGCAGACCGTTGTGGATCGTCTGGAATCCATCCGTCTTAAATATATGGAAGACGGAAAAAAGAAGGAAGACTGGTATGACTTAATCCAGCTGCTTCCTTCCAGTTATAATCAGATGCGTACCTGCACCATGAACTATGAAACTTTGATCAATATTTATTTTGCACGAAATGCACACAAGCTTACGGAATGGCACACCTTCTGCGATTGGATCCGGACGCTTCCTTACGCCAGAGAGCTTATTATCGCAGAGGATTAGAATACAGGTATCTGCTTCTGCAGGGTGAGGGAATAAAGAAACGCTTCCTTCACCCTTTTTTTTGTGATCTGCTCCAGTGCATGTCTGTAGTAGATCATCTGGACACGATAACGGTCGAGAAGCACCTTCTCCTCGCCTTTTAAGATCCGATCCGTCTTATAATCTACAAGAACGATCCCATCCTCCTCCTCAAACCATGCATCGATGATTCCCTGAACCAGCACGAGCTCATCCGAGTCTGCCTCATCCATCAGCCTCGCCGGGATCCCGATCGCAAATTGCTTTTCTCTGTAAAGCTGTCCCTTTTTATCGGCCTTCCGCATCCTGACAGCGATAGGAGAGCTGAAAAAGTCCCACAGTCTTCCGGCATCGACGGTATTAAACTCCCCTTCCTCGATCTGTCCTTCTTCCTTCATATTAAGAAGAAGGCGCTGCACATCCTGAAGACTTTCTGCCTCAGCAAAGGAAATAAGCTCCAGTACATGATGGTATATCGTTCCTCTCACGGCTCCTGCGTTCGGCCGCGGGCCTCCCGCATATCTTACCTTTTCATGCCCATCCTCTGTATTTTCCTTCCGCATAAATTCCGGGATCGTCGGAAGAAAATCACATTCTCCGTCATCAGTATACTGTCCCCGATGCTTAAGCTCCGATACGGACAGCTTGGCATGAAGCTCCACATCCTCCTGATAGGGGTAGGAATACTGGCTCATCCGGTTCAGTGCCTCTGTGCTTCCTGCGTCACCCGATGCATTTTTCATTGCCGCTTCTGTTCTTAAAGCCTCCAGCCTCCGGTAAAGGTCACCCTTTTCAGACTGTTTTTCCGCCTCCGCCGCGATAAGCCGCCCGGCGGGGATTTGATGTACGGACACAGAATCCGAAGCCATACCGGCAGCCATGAGAATCCAGTCCAGATAGGAATTGGCGGAGCTTAATACGGTAAACGGCAGCTGTCCGCTCTCAAAGGCGCCCTGCCATTTCTCCAACCGGTTTTCAAGATACCTGTCTCCGGCTGTGATGATGAGCTTCTCCTTTGCACGGGTCATTGCCACATAAAGGATCCGCAGCTCCTCCCCCATATTTTCTAAGTTCATCCTTCGGTTCAGCACGTTTTTCTTTAAAGTCGGAGCCTTCAGCTTGAGCTTTGGATCAAAGAAATCCGTGGCTGCGCCCAGCTTTTCATCAATGAGGATCTTTCCTCTGGAATCCTGCCGGTTAAACTGTTTTCCGGAGCCCGCAAGGATCACGACGGGAAATTCCAGCCCTTTACTCTTGTGGATGCTCATGATCCGCACAATATCTTCATTTTCCCCGCCACGGGAGGCTTCTCCGAAATCCGTATTGTATTTCTTCAGCTTCTCAATGTAGCGGATAAAGTCAAAGAGGCTCTGATAGCTTGTTTTTTCAAAGGCCGCAGCCTTTTCTGCCAGCATATCCAGATTGGCCTGACGGAGCTTTCCTGCCGGCATGGCCGATACATATTCATAATATCCTGTCAGCTCATAGACCCGATACAAAAGCCGGTATACCGACAGATATTCCGCTTCTTTTCTAAGCACAGACAGAATACTCCGGAAGCGGCAAAGCTTTTCCGTGATCGCAGGAAAATCCGAAACATCTTCCCCTTCAACGCATTCAAGCCAATGGCAGAAGGCTCCATAAAGCCCGGAATCCTGTCCTTTTTCTGCCCAGCCTTTATACTTGGCAGCCAGAAGGGCAAGCTCTCTGTCGGAAAGTCCTCCGATGGGAGACCGGAGTACGCCGGCAAGAGGGATGTCCTGCATGGGATTATCGACCAGCGCCAGCATATTTAAGATAGTTTCTACCTCGATCGTCGAAAAATATCCGGTTCTTGATTCGGCAGCTGCCGGTATGCCTTCTGCTCCCAGCACGCTTAAAAATTCTTCTGCCCATCCGGAAAGGCTCCTTAAAAGGATCACGATATCTCCGCGCCTCAGTGTCTCATACTGTCCCGCTTTTCCATTCCAGATCTTCATTCCCTTTTCCGGATCGGTAAGCTCCCGGATTCTGGCGGCGATCAGCCTTGCCTCCGCCTCCTTAGAGGTGCAGTCGGCCTGATCCTCATCCATGGAAAGGAGTTCTCCGTCTCCTGTATGAAGCAGAAGAAGCTCCGTCATCGCCTCCC
>USQV01000087.1 GCA_900556965.1 uncultured Clostridium sp. | reverse complement strand
GTACATCCTGGGGAACCATGGCTATCATGACTCCTCTTGCTATCCAGTTAGGATACGCTGTAACCGGTGACATCTTATTCTCCACTGGTATGACAGGTGCTGTTCTTTCCGGTGCTATTTTCGGAGACCACTGCTCACCGGTATCTGATACGACCGTTATGGCTTCCATCTTCTCCGGTGCCGACCATATCGACCACGTTGGAACGCAGGTTCCTTATGCGATCACCGTTATCTCCGTAATCGCAGTATTATATCTGATCTTCGGTTTCACAGAGCTGAGCCCGTTTATTCTCCTTCCGGTAGGTATTGTCATGCTGTACTTCCTGCAGCTCCTTCTGCATAAATACTACATGAAGAAATACAATATCGATCCGAACTATACGAAATTTATGACAGCTAATCACAAAGAATAGAACCTCTCTACTATTACTTTAGTAAAACAAGCGATATCCCTGATCAGGATGTCGCTTGTTTTAGTTTTGTTATTATTTTGCCGGCTGTTTATTTTTCTGACTCTTAATTTTGGTCAAGCGGATATTCGCAATCCGCTTCGGTTAAATGCTATGTTCTACCATCTGTCATTGTGGTATAAATGTCTGGGGATTCCGTCTACCATGATCGGAGGCACATCCCCCTGTATCAATGGTCTGACATAATTCAGAAATTCCTCTGTTACATAATCGCCGTTCTCACTGATCCATTCTCTCGGAACGACCTTCTCGACATTTGATACCTTATGGACATTTCTCAGGCTTGTCGTACACTGATACGGATCATCGGATAATCTCTCTAAGATCACCATCTCTCCCGTATCCCCTTCATCTGCTGCCTTCACCGCTGCACCGCCGACCTGATATGCCTCGATAATGTCGATTCTGGAGACAAGATGGGAAGCCGCTCTCTGAAGTGTGGAAAGTTCGATTCCTCTTGACTTACAGCCGATCTCATTCGCGATCCGGCATGCCAGATAATTTGCTGTTCCGCTTAATTGTTTATGTCCGAAGGCATCTACAAAATCCACACCGTCTGTCAGCTCGCAAACATAACGTCCGTCTTCAAGGCGGATCCCCTCAGAAACAGCAACAACGACCGACTGTTTCTTCTGGAGCAGAGATTTTACCTTCTCTACAAATTTTTCCACGTCGAAGGGAAGCTCCGGAAGATAAATCAGATCCGGGCCTTCACAATCTTCTCCCTTTGAAAGTGCCGTTGCACCTGTCAGCCATCCGGCATTTCGTCCCATGACCTCGATCACTGTAACAAGCCCTTTCCTGTATTCGAGCGCATTACTGTCACGTATGATCTCCTTTGTGGATGTACCAATATACTTTGCCGCACTTCCATAGCCCGGTGTATGATCGGTAAGAGCAAGATCATTATCGATGGTTTTTGGAACACCGATAAATTTGGTGGAATGTCCCTTTACGATTGCATAATCGGAAAGCTTTTTAATCGTATCCATAGAGTCATTTCCGCCGATATAGATAAAGCTTTCGATCTCCAGCTTTTCAAGGATTCCAAAAATTTTTTCAAATATTTCCGGATTTTCATGGATCTCCGGAAGCTTATAACGGCAGGAGCCAAGGTAAGCCTCCGGTGTTCTCTTTAACAGCTCCTCATCCAGCTCATTACGGATATGATCGGAAAGATCGATATATTTCTCCTCCATAAGTCCCTGGATACCATGAAGCATTCCATATACCTTTTTCGCTCCTCGGTCTATTGCCGTTCTGTAAACTCCGGCAAGACTGGAATTGATTGCAGCTGTCGGTCCGCCCGATTGTCCAACGATCACGTTTCCCTTCATAGTGAATCCCCCTGATGTATTATTATACGCGTTCCTCATCTCTGAACCATTTGTCTATGCGGGACAAAGCCTGAACCAGAATCTTCATCTCGTCTTCGCTCAGGTCCTGTGTTATCGCCTCGACCATACGGCGGTGGAACGCGGCATGATGCTCGTAAGCCTCCAGTCCTCGTTTTGAAAGAGATATATACACAACACGCCTGTCCTCAAGACCTCTTTCCCGGATCACATAGCCCTTTTTTACCAGACTGTTCATTGCAATTGTCAATGTACCTACCGTAACCGACAATTCTCTGGCAATCGTGGACATGTTTTTGGGCGTGCCTACTCCGATCGCTTCAATTACATGCATGTCATTGCTTGTGATATCCTTAAATTCCGGTGTCACAAGAGACCGCTCCTCAATATTCATAATATCCCGAAACAAGCGCACCAGCACTTCATTAAAGATCTTATAGTTATCCACTGATAACAAGCCCTCTCTCATTTTATCTATCTGTATTATCTCTGTCAAAATGATGATACCACATTAAAGCACCGTAACGCAAGAACAGCCTTTACTATTTCTGCCAGTTTTCAGGTCATGGCTCCTGCCAGCACAATGCTGGCCCCGATCCCGGCAGCCGTAGCCAGTAAAGCCCCCGGCAGAGTCCATCTTGTTTTTCGGATCCCTGCGGTCATAAAATACACGCTCATCGTATAAAACACGGTTTCTGTGCATCCCATCATGATCGAAACCATATTTCCCACGATCGAATCCGGCCCATAATTTTTAAAGATATCCACGATCAGCCCGGTAGCTGCCGATCCGGACACGATCCGGACAAGTATGACAGGAAGTACCGCGGCCGGAATCTTAAGATACCCGGCCGGAACCTCCATCCACCCGGCAACTGCCTCTAAAAATCCGGATGCCTTTAATATCCCCACAGCAGTCATCAATCCGATCAGGGTCGGCATAATTTCCGAAACGATCTTCATTCCCTCTGCCGCGCCCTTTAAAAAATCATCAAACACCGGCCGTTTGGAAAGGAATCCGAATCCTACAATATAAAAGATGGTCAAAGGAACCATAAACTCAGATAAAAAGATCAAAATTTTCATATTTTTAATTTTTCCTTTTTTGAGATAATGTATTCCCCGGAGAAATCATTTATACTTACCTTTTTTTCCGATGCGAAAAAAGAGAAGCAGTGCCGAAAGAAGAAACAGAAGAAAGAAAATGCTGACCGCTATTACCGTCCGGTATTCCCGGATCCATGATAAAACTCTTTCTGTAAAAGAAATTTTCTGTAAAGCTTCGGCATCGATCGGCGATCCTGCTGATGCCTCTGTTTCTTCCGAAACTGTTGTTTCTGTTTCCTCTGTATCCATATCTGCCCCTGAGATCTCCTCATAAAGTGCCACATACTGTTTGCCTTCAAGCCTTGGAGCTTCTACCTGACCTCCGTATTTTACAGACACGCTTCTGACGAGCTTTTTTCCCTTTGCCTCTCCATCCCGGCATTTTTCTCCATCCTTTTCATAGCTCTCCCCACTCCATTCGATCTTGTTGATCTGATAACAGTCGGCAGAAAGCCCCAGATATTCTAAAAAGGCATCCTCGTACCGTATCATATCTGCCTCGGCCGGTATCTCTGTTTCTCCGATCCGAAAGGAATCGGCATCATAGCCGGTTACCGTTAACGGAAAATGAAAGTCATCCGACCAGAAAACATCTTTTTCCGTGACCTTAAGCAAGGGAACCTCCCGCTCATATTCACTTTGGGCATACTCATCCTTTAGTGTGATCAAAGCAGTATCCGGCGGCTTCTGGCTGCCTTCCAATAAGTATGGGATGTCGGCTGACGCATACGTGATTTCTTTTTCTCTGACGGCGTCCTTTTCCTCCATCGACACCAGCCGGTATTGTTTTCCATCCTCCTTGATAACGTCTGCGGGGATCAGATCTTTCCTTTCCCCGACAAATACAGGGCTTTCATAGATCTTTGCATTTCGTCCGTTTTCCCTTGGATCGGACATTTCCTCAGCCCACGCATTTATATTTTGGAAGCCTGCCATTACCAAAAAGGCGGTGAAAAGGAAGATATTAAACCTTCGCTTCGTTTTATCTGCGGTCTTCTTCCTCGAAAGTGTAAGGATCACTGCGGCTGCTATGATAAAAGCCACCATTCCGCCGATATATAAAAGCGGATTTCGGCTGTCTCCGGTTTTGGGCACATAAATACCGGTTTTACCTCTTATTTTACCCGGATTTCTCAGATCTGCATATCCCGCGCCTCCTGTGGAGGGGGCATATTTTGCAGTAATAACTCCCGGACGCTTTTCCGGCTTCATTGGTTCTGTAGGAAGCTCCGGCTGGTTTCCCGGGCCCGGGCCATCCGGCGTTTCCACCGGGGGATGAGGATCCTTAGAATCTCCGGGGTAATCCGGTTTTTCCGGCTCTTTCGGCGGCTTTGGTCTGTCCGGCACATCCGGCTTTGTTGGCGGTTCCGGTTCCTTCGGAGGCTCTGTTTCCTTTTTTCTGTCCTCCATCCGGATCAGATCTATCCTGCCATCCTCTGAAACCGTGAATAGAATATCTTCCTCTTTCCAATATCCCTCCGGGGCCTGATCCTCCACAAGTCGATATTCTTCTCCCGGCTTTAAGATGCCGGAAAGAAGATACTCATCTTCACCGGAATTCCATGATGCAATTGTCTTTCCATTCCTGTCTTTAATCGAAAGCTTTGCACCCGGAACCCATTTTCCGTTCTCCCTATCTGTCTTTCTGATCCTCACCTCCGTCTTGCGATCCTTCATATCCAGATGATCGACAGCTTTTCTGTTTCCAATTCCAAGGTCTGTTCTTTCCACTGGGATCCTGCTCCCATCATCAAATACGAGCCGCTCCTCCAGTCTGTAGCTTCCCTCCGTCCAAAGGGTACCTTCTATCCGCTTTCTTTCATTCTCCTGTCCGTCCCATAATGCGATGCTTCTTCCGTTTTTATCCGAAAGAAGATACTCTGTTTTCACCGGAGCTTTTACATTTATCCGACAGACTCCGGCTTTTCTGTATACACGAAAGCTTTCATTTTTTATTGCCTTTTCCGATCCGTCAGAAAAAGTAACCCACTGGCTGACCGTCAGGCTCTCACCCTCCGGGATCTGATCCGGAATCTCGATCACACCTTGCATCTCCCCGGCAGAAATGACCTGTTCCCTGTTTTTAAGAACAAACCGTCCGCCTGTGACGGAGCGACATAAAACAGACAACGTTTTCAGCTTTCCGGTGCTTTCCTCCGTATCCATAATGATCTTTCCTGATCCTTTGGCGATCTCTATAACGTGGCTCCCGTCCTTCGATATCGTAAACAACGTGGCAGGAGATACCAGATAACCCTCCGGTGCTTCTTCTTCTATAAGAAAATAAGTTTCTCCGGCGGATAGCTTTCCGATGCACGGATGAG
>USQV01000086.1 GCA_900556965.1 uncultured Clostridium sp. | reverse complement strand
TGAATCATACAGCTATTTTAATGTCACAGACCGGAGGCGGCTGCCGTGCCTCCAACTATATCGGATTTATCCGCCGGGCCCTTCAGAAGGCCGGAATGCCGCAGATCCCTGTGATCTCCTTAAATGCAAACGGCATGGAGACAAACCCGGGCTTTTCCTATTCACCGCAGATGCTGGCTAAGGCCCTGCAGGCTGTCGTATACGGGGATGTATTCATGCGTGTGCTTTATGCCACAAGACCTTACGAAAAGGTTCCGGGCTCTGCCAACGCCCTTCACGAAAAATGGAAGGAGATATGTATCCGCTCTCTCAAACGCCGCAGTACCGGAATTATGGAGTTTTCCCGCAATATCCGCGGAATCATCCACGATTTTGACACGCTGGAGCGAACTGATATCAAAAAGCCGCGGGTCGGCATTGTCGGTGAGATCCTCGTTAAGTTTTCTCCTACTGCCAACAACCATATTGTTGAGCTTCTGGAGTCTGAGGGAGCCGAGGCCGTTATGCCGGATCTGATGGATTTCCTTCTTTACTGCTTTTATAACAGCAACTTCCGGGCCGACAATCTCGGAAGCAAGCGCTCCACCGCCTATATCTGCAACATGGCGATCTCCCTTTTGGAGTTCTTCCGAAAGGCCGCCCGCCGTGAGCTGGAGCACAGTAAGCATTTTACACCGCCTGCACGGATCAAAAATCTGGCAGTAATGGCCAACGAGTTTGTTTCTCTCGGAAATCAGACCGGAGAGGGCTGGTTCCTTACCGGAGAAATGCTGGAGCTGATCCACAGTGGTGTCAATAACATTGTCTGTGTCCAGCCCTTCGGCTGTCTGCCGAACCACATTGTCGGAAAAGGCGTGATCAAGGAGCTGCGCCATGAAAATCCCATGGCGAATATCATTGCCGTCGATTACGACCCTGGAGCCAGTGAGGTCAACCAGCTGAACCGTATCAAGCTTATGCTGGCGACCGCTCAGAAAAATCTGGCTGCTGAACAGGAAAATGCTCCTGAAAAATAACCGCTGAACATAAAAAAGGCTGCCGCATTGCATTTCTGCAGGCGACAGCCTTTTTTGTTCTCATTTACAATTATTTATTTGTTCTCTGCGTCCTCTTTCTTTGCAAAGCTTCTGTGCATGGAGAAGGAATCCATATCATAGTTCTTAAGGTTCTCCCATACTCCTCTGCCATCTGCCTTTGCGATCAGAGCATCACGATCTTTCTTCCATACGACCTCCTGCTTTAAGTTGCTCGGGCCGCCGACGCATCCACCCTGACACATCATTCCCTCGATAAAGTCCTCCGGAAGTCTTCCGACCTTCATTAACAGAAGGGCCTTCTTAACATCCGCCGGGCCGCTGCATTTTGCAACCTTGATATCTGTACTCTGGCCCTGCTCCTTTAAGCACTGGATAACTGCGTTGGTAACGCCGCCGCCATTGCCGAAGCGTTTACCGAATACGCTTCCTTCCTGATCTGCGTACTCCTCCGGCTCTAACTTCACATCCTTTGCTCCCATAAGCTCGATCGCCTCACCGAAGGTCAGTACATAGTCTGCATTGCCCTCGATGCTCTTATCGGCAGCCTCGGATTTCTTTGCCATACACGGCCCGATAAATACGGTTACCGTCTCCGGATCCTTTGCCTTTAACATTCTGGAAACAGCCACCATCGGGGATACTGTGGTGGACATATTATCGATCAGCGCCGGATAATGCTTGCGGATCATATTTACAAAGGCCGGGCAGCAGGAGGTTGTCATCTTCTTGCCCTCTTTGTAGGCTTCTGCCCACTCCATTGCCTCGTAAGCTGCCGTCATATCACCGCCTACAGCCACCTCGACCATATCGGTAAAGCCGACCTTCTTAAGAGCCGTTCTCCAGCTTCCCATTGTGATATCAGCGCCGAATTCTCCCTCAGCAGCCGGAGCCACCATGGCAACTACCTTCTTGCCTGCCTTGATCTCATTGATAACATGAACGATAAATACCTTTGTTGTGATCGCACCAAACGGGCAGCTTCTTACACAGGCACCGCACTGGATACACTTGGATTCGTCGATACGGCAGATACCTGTCTCCAGATCCATATCGATCGCGTCTACCGGACATGCACGGCGGCAGGGGCGGATCAACTCTGCAATTGCATTGTACGGACATGCCTGAGAACACTTACCGCATTCCTTACATTTTCCGGGGTCGATATGGGCACGGTCGCGGCCCATGGAGATCGCACCGAAATTACAGGCGTTCTGACATGCCTTTCCCATACATTTCTGGCAGTTATCGGTTACTACGAAACGAGTGATCGGACATTCCTCACAGGCAGAGGAAATAACCTGGATCATATTGTCGCTATGGACATTACTCGGACATTTTCCTTCAGCAAGACGTACCCTCTGACGGATGATCTCCCTTTCTTTGTAAACGCAGCAGCGGAACTGCGCCTTCGGGCCCGGGATCAGCTTAAACGGGATCTCATCTCTCTTTTCTTCGAGTTCTCCGGCAAAAGCCAGCTTTGCCACTTCATGCAAGACATTATACTTGATCTTCAGCAGCGCTTCGTCATTGGTCTTCATACTCTTACTTGTCCTCCTGATTTCTATGTTTTCTTAATTGTTTTCTCATTGTTCTTTATTATCTCACATCCTTAACCTGTCCGCAACAATCTTTTTGTTTAAGATTTAACGATTTTTTTTGGATCTTCTTTATTTTTTTAGGTCATTTTTTCGATTTTACTCTCGGCTTTGACATTGCATTTTCCCTGTGTTATAGTGAGTATGTTCATACTAACTAAAATATTACCGGAGGAATTGAAAATTATGAAAAAACTGATCTCCATTGTTGCCGCTGCCGCCCTCGGAATGTCGCTTCTTACCGGCTGCTCCGCTGCCGGAAAAACTCCTTCCGAAGCGGATAAAACCAGCGCTGCCGTTTCCGAAGCTGCAGCAGCTGATTCTGCCGCAAACACAGATACCGCCAATGAAACTGATCCCGCTTCCAAAACGGATCCTGCCAATGAGACTGATTCCGCTTCCAAAGCAGATGCGGCTAATGAAACTGATTCCGCTTCCAAAGCGGATACCGGAAATGAAACCGTCATCCGTGTTACCGGCCTCAAGGGGCCGACGACCATGGGACTTGTAAAGCTCATGGATGATGCAAAAAAAGGAACTACCGAAAACAGCTATGAATTTACCATGGTTACTGCTGCCGATGAGCTCACCGCTATGGTCGCAGGCGGAAAAACAGATATCGCCCTGCTTCCCGCCAATGTTTCCGGTGTTCTTTACAACAAAACAGAGGGCGGTGTCACCGTCATTGACATCAACACCCTCGGCGTCCTCTATCTGGTGTCCTCCGACACCTCCATTCAGACGATGGACCAGCTGAAGGGAAAGACCATTTACCTCACCGGAAAGGGAGCGACTCCGGAATATGCACTCCGCTACCTCCTCACCAGAGCAGGACTTAGTGATGCCGATGTAACCTTGGAATTTAAATCTGAGGCTACGGAGGTTGCCTCTGTGCTGGCCAAAGATCCGGATTCCATCGGTCTTTTACCGCAGCCCTTTGCAGCTGCGGCAATGGTACAAAACGACAAGCTCTCTCTGATCATGGATCTCTCAAAGGTTTGGGATGAAGGACAGAAGGAAGACGGCGGCCGTCTTGTAACAGGTGTTACGATCGTAAATACAGAGTTTCTGAAGGCCCATCCGGATCAGGTAAACACCTTCCTTAAAGAGCATGAAGCCTCTATCGCCTTTACCTCAGAAGATCCCGATACCACTGCTTCCTTAATTGAAGCCGCCGGCATCGTCGCAAAGGCGCCGATTGCAAAAAAGGCACTTCCCTACTGCAGCTTAAGTTTTCTCTCCGGAGAAGAAATGAAGGAGGCTCTGTCCGGATATCTTAAGGTTCTGTTTGAGCAGAATCCAAATTCCGTAGGCGGTAAGCTCCCGGATGATGATTTCTATTATGTGCAATAAACGATTCCGAGGCTGGTTTAAAAATGCCTTTATTTTCCTGTTCTGGCTGGCCCTGTGGCAGCTTCTTACGGTTATGATCCATAACCGTATCCTGCTTGCAGGGCCAGCCGATACCATACGTTCTTTATCGGTACAGGTGACTGATGCAGGCTTCTGGAAAGCGATCCTGTCTTCCCTCAGCCGCATCAGCCTTGGATTCTTTTTGGCCTTTTTCTCCGGTATGCTGACCGGGTGCCTCGCATTTTACCGTCCCTTCTTGCGCGAGCTTCTCTCCCCGGCCATCCAGCTCATGAAATCGATCCCGGTGGCCTCTTTTGTGATCCTCGCCCTGATCTGGACCGGAGCAGAAAATCTCTCCGTCCTGATCTCCTTCCTTGTTGTCTACCCGGTGATCCATATCAACACGATCGCCGGACTCAGCCACACGGACCTCCGCCTGTTGGAGATGGCCCGGGTATTTCGCGTCCCCCTCCGAAAGCAGGCTCTATCCATCTATAGACCGGCTCTCTATCCCTATCTGGAAAGCGCTCTTAAGACTGCACTGGGCATGGGCTTTAAATCCGGGATCGCAGCCGAGGTGATCGGCGTCCCCCAAGGCTCCATCGGAGAGGGCCTTTATATGGCTAAGATCTATTTAAGCACCGGCGAGCTGTTCTCCTGGACGCTCACAATCTTATTGGTAAGCACAGCCTTTGAAAAGGTATTCTTATATCTTTTAAAACAGACCATCGGATATGGTATTCCAAAAAGGAGGACAGAAAGTGGAAGCTGAACAGAAAAATATTGTAATAAAAAACCTCTCCAAAGCATTTGGAGAGGACTTCGTATTAAAGGAGCTTTCTCTTACTCTTTTCGATGGACATACCTACTGTCTGATGGCACCCTCAGGTGCAGGAAAAACAACACTTTTCCGTATCCTGATGGGCTTAGAAAAGCCAGATTCCGGAACCATTACCGGTCTTACCGGCCATCGGATCTCTGCCGTCTTTCAGGAAGACCGGCTTTTAGAGGACTGTACTGCCCTGCAGAATATCCGTCTTGTCACAGGACATTCTGTTTCATCTCAGGAAATCGAAACGGCGATCCAAAGGCTTCTGCCCAAAGATTCCCTTGGCAAGCCGGTTCGGGAGTTTTCCGGAGGAATGAAGCGCCGCACCGCGATCCTGCGGGCGATTCTTGCTCCGGCCAGCTTTATCATCATGGACGAGCCCTTCACCGGACTGGATCGGGAAACAAAGCTTGCCACGATCCGAATGATACGGGAATATACGAAAGGCAGGCTTCTCCTGATATCCACCCATAATGCCGAGGAT
>USQV01000085.1 GCA_900556965.1 uncultured Clostridium sp. | reverse complement strand
GAGGCAGCACAGTATCTGGTGGATTTTGTACTGGATCCTCAGACCGGACGCTGCATTTATCTCACAAAAAACGGTGAGATCTGGGAAGAACAGGAAAACGGAACCTTTAAAACGCTCTATGAGGCAGATGAGGAAGGCCTCGAGATCCCATGGTATATGGATTTTTCCGAGGAGGGCGAGCTGTGCTTTGCAGATATCGGACGGCGTGGGATCTACCGCCTTAAGGAGGATGGAAAAGCTGAGCTGATATGGAATGTGACCGGCAGTGACGGATTAACGGAGCTGGATGAGGATACACGAAAGGAAAGCCCGATCTACTACAATTTTGACATGGGAACCTGCCTTACAACGACGGATGGATATGGGATCGTTGCAGCAGGATCGGGAGAAGACATTTCCTACCTTATGGAAATCCCCTTCACCCTTTCTTTAACGGCGGCAGTCTGGGCCGAATGGATCGGGGCCGTACTCTGTGCTGCAGCTTTGGCAGCCTTGGCCGTTTACGGGCTTTACCGGGTGATCAAAAGCAAAAGGCATTTTATACATATTGTGGCCGGAATGCTGGCCGGAACGGCTATTCTGACAACGTTATTCACGATGATCATTCTTAAGGACTGGACGACCCGAATGACTCAGGAGATTACTGACAGGACAATGAGTGTATCCGGGCTGGCGGCCCGCCTTATCCCGGGAGATAAGCTGGAAAAGATCTGCTCGATCAGGGATTATAACGGGGATGACTATCAGGAGATCCGCTCGATCGCAAGAAATATATTTACCTCGGGAGAAATGGATATCAATGACCTGTACTGTGTTATCTATCGGATCCAGAACGGAATGATCACGTCAATGTATTCGGTGGAGGATTATGTCGGAGCCATTTATCCGTATGACTGGCCGTATGAGGATTCCGATGAGCAGAACATTATTGAAACCCATGAGCAGATGACGTACATGGGACTTTCCAGCAGTGAGGGAAGCTTTATCTTTACCAATTCTCCGATCCTTAATTCAAAGGGAGAGGCAGTCGGGATCCTTGAGGTAGGAACGGATCTTTATAACTTCCAGCAGGATAACCGGAAAATGATCTGGGAGGTCATGACAAGTGCAGTCGTTCTGGCTGTTACAATGATCCTGATCGTATCCGAGCTCCTGATCTTTGGACAGGGGCAGGAAAAGCGGAAGAACCGTTTAGCGGCCGGTGGAGATAAAACGGAGATCCCTGTTGCAATGCTCCGGATCCTCGTTTTCCTGATATTCTTTGTCACGAATATTCCGAAAGCATTCTTGCCGATCTATATTATGAAGCAGGCGGAAACAGAAGCTGTTTTCGGATTATCTCCGGCATTACTTGTTTCTGTTGCCTTATCCTCCGAGGTGCTTTTCGGAGCGCTGACCTCCTTTGGCGGTTCTGCTGTTCTGCGCCTGCTGGGAAGAAGAAAAACAGCGGTGCTGGGAAGTATTATGTTTGGAGTAGGACTTACAATGAGAGGAGTTGTTCCGACGATCCTTTCCTTTATTATCGGAAATGCGGTGATGGGAGCCGGCTGGGGATTCCTTCTTTTGATCGTGCAGGTCATGATCGCAGAGAAGGAGCCACAGGAAAAGTCGGAAGGCTTTACCGGTTATACAGCTGCATCCTTAAGCGGCGTCAACTGTGGCGTTGTATTTGGCGCATTCCTGATAAACTGGCTTGATTATCGCTCTGTCCTTATGACTATCGGTGTGATCAGCTTTACGGCACTGTTATTCAGTATCCTGTATATTTTTGATGAAAAGAAAGCGGACGGACGAGCTCTTGCTTCAGTCGAAAAGAGTGCATCTGATAAAATGACAGAAGGAGCGGTACCGGGCATCTCTACAGCCAGATTCCTGTTCTCGCCCCATGTGCTTTTGTATTTTATCGGAATCGTTATTCCTGTAGTGGCAGGCGGATATTTTCTCGCTTATCTATACCCGCTGCTTGGAGAAAATATGGGAATTTCAGAAACCAACATCGGATATTCCTATTTGTTAAACGGAATCTGTATCATCTGCCTTGGCGGTTTCCTGACAAGACGCCTGACCCGACGACTGGGGCAGAAGGGAGCGCTGACTCTTGCGGCAGTATTGTACGCGGCAGCATTTCTTCTCTATGCGGTCCGGCCCGGGATCCCAACGCTTATGGTGCTTCTGATCCTGCTTGGAGCATCTGACAGTTATGGACTTCCGGCACAGTCGACTTACTATACGGACATGAAGGAAGTAAAAGCGTATGGGTACGATAAAGCAATGGGTGTATACAGCGTATTTGAAAATATGTCCCAGGTATTCGGCTCCTTTATATTTGGTGTGATCTATGTGACAGGAGTGAGTATGGGGCTTACGATCGCAGCCGGAGTGATCTTTGCGGCAGCAGCTATTTTCTTTCTGTTTGGCGAAAAAGTAGGCTCTATTGAGGAGGGAAATGAATAATGGTATTTCAAGATCTGACTGCAGAAGAACTGATCCGGCTAAAGCCATATTTTTCCCTGCGCCCGACCCGATGTGCCGAATCCCATCTGGCATATCACCTGCTTTGGCGTCCGTATTATGAGACGAGATATCATGCGGATGAAAAGGGGATTCTCTGGCTTCAGAAAATTGATTATGATGAGTATGCGACAATGGTACCTGTCTGCGAAAAGAAATATTTAAGAGAAAACTTTGAACGTCTTCAGCTGTTTTTTAAAGAGTTGGGTACGAAAATGCACATGTATCTTGTGGACGAGGAAGCACTGGAGGAGATCAGGCCGGATCCGGATTTTTATGAGGTGCTGGAGGATCGGGACAGCTTTGATTATATTTATTCTGGTGAGGAAATGCGCTGTCTTCCCGGGAGAAAATTTTCCAAGATGAAAAATCGCATTTCGCGATTTACAAGAGATTACGGAGAATGTGCAGAATACGTAGCACTGACCTCAGCAGATGAGGGAGAGATCCGGGCCTTTCTTGAACGCTGGGCGGAAGGAAAAGAGAGTGAGGATGCCTTTCATCGTCTCGAAAGCGAGGAACAGGGTATATTTGAAGCGATCCGCTATAGTCGGGAGGCCGATATTTTAATGGCCGGTATCCGGGTGAAGGGACGCCTTGAGGCCTTTTCAATGGGAACCGTATGCCGGGAGAAAAATATGACGGTGACGCATGTTGAAAAGGCAGATCCACAGCTTCGCGGCCTTTACAATTATCTGGAAAGAGAATTTTTGACGCATGCCTATCCGGACATAGAGCTTGTAAACCGGGAGGATGATATGGGGCTTGAAAATCTGAGACAGACAAAGGAGAGGATGCATCCGATCTGCATGGAAAAGAAGTATACGATCATCGAACGATAAAAAGCAAAAATCATTGTATCCGGTCAAAGGCAGGAAAGCTATTGCTGAAAAAATTTACCGCTTTCTTAATAATTGTTTAAATCGCCGTTTTTCCAGTTTATCCGGGTTGCAGAATCGGTTTGATTCCTGTATAATTGCCATATCAGATAAACATTATCAAAAAAAGGTGGAATTTGATATGAAATTAAGAAAAGTAATTACATTAGCTTTTATGACTGCTGCTATCGGAACCATCTCTGTATTTTCCTCTTTTGCAGATGAAATGACTGCAGAAGAAAAAGCAGATGCGGCGGAGGCAAACACTCTCTTTGGATGGGTTCAAAGAGGCTCTGACTGGTATTACTACGACAGCAACGGAGCAATGTTCACCGGATGGTTAAAGGAGCCGGGCGGAGACGGACGCGGTAATGAAGTATGGTTTTATCTTGAGCCCTCCAACGGAGTAATGGTGGCAAACCAGACAAGAGTGATCGACAATGTCTCCTACACCTTTGGTGAAGACGGAAGCTGGGTAGCTCCGGTTAAGGTAGCTCCGAAGGGAAAGATAAGCGGAAGAACCTATAAGAATGCATGGGCGAATCTTTCCATTGATGGGATCATCGGTGACATATTGAATGAGGATGATGAGGATCTCTACGCCAACGGAGATTATGCCGCTGTGGGAAGTCCGAAGCGGAGTGTTGATCTTCATATTGAAACAGCGCAGGGCGGCGAGCTTGTGATCAGCTTTTTAAATATGAAAAGCAAGCCGGATATGACAGCCGAGGCCTTTGTTAAGGAATTTGGCAATATCGAAAAAGGTGCTAAGGGAACCGCTTCTGAAGTCAGCACGGTAAAGATCGCAGGACAGGACTACGCTAAAGTTACTACCCGAGGAAGATCTTCTTCAAATGATTATTATTGCAGAAAACAGGACGGATATATGATCCTTATCGCAACGCTGGGAGATATGAGCAGCTACCTTAATCTTTTCACAGCAGCTCAGTAAAAACACAGATAAAAAACAATAAGGCCCTCCGAAACCGGGAAAAAAAATGGTTTCGGGGGGCTTTTTTTCTGTAACAGTAAAAATGCCTCCCTGCTGTGCGCCGGAGAGAGAAGATCTCTAGATAGAAATGCAAGTATAACATTGCATTTGCACCAAAATTGAGATCGGGTGTGTAACTCTGATCGGCAGACAAAAGAATTAAAAAAATATGTCTAAACAACTTGATAATTATATAAAAATATGATAAAATACATAAATATATAAAGCAAAATATTAATTAGTCACAAATATTATTATATATACACAAAGCGAACCGTGCAACTGATTCTGATGCATTTGGCCAAAGGCCTGCAAATAAAAAAAGAGGTGAGTATTATGACAAAAAAACGTATGCGTAGCTTAGTACCGGTAATGGTACTGTCACTTGCTGTAGGTTCCCTCGCAGGATGCGGATCCAAACCGGCAGCTCCCGAAACAACAGCCGCTCAGAGTGGTGCAGCTGAAACAACAGCCGCTGCAGCATCTACAGAAGCTGCAAAACCGGCTGCATCCACAAAAGATACTTTGATCATTGCTACGGCAAACGAAACTCCGAGTCTTACTACCAATCAGCACAACGCGGTAGCCGGCTCCTACATCAACTCAATGACTCACAATGGTCTGTTCGGCACAGATGATGATCTGAACACAATACCGGTGCTGTGCGAGGATTACGAGATCGTAAGCGATACCGAGTGGATCTTCCACCTGAAAAAGGGCGTTAAGTTCCACAATGGAATGGAGATGACAGCAAAGGACGTGAAGGCATCTCTTGATCTTTGTAAGGAGTCTCCGCAGGTTTCCCAGTATAGTAAATCTACAGGTGTTATTGAAGTCGTTGATGATTATACCATTAAGATCACAACAGACGGCCCGCAGTCCGGTCTTCTTTCCGACCTCGGCCACCACGGCAATATGATCCTTCCGGCAGAGCTTATCGAGAGCGGCCACGACTTCAATAAGGAACCGATCGGAACCGGCCCATACAAGGTAGTTGCATGGAACAAGGGAGAGAGTG
>USQV01000084.1 GCA_900556965.1 uncultured Clostridium sp. | reverse complement strand
CTGGAGCTTCCGGGATATCACCAGTACTGGAATTACGCGGAGAAAAAGGGATATTCCGGTACGGCGATGTTTACGAAGGAAGAACCTGTTTCAGTGACCTACGGTCTTGGGATCGAGGAACATGATCATGAGGGCCGGGTGATCACGGCGGAGTTTAGAGATTACTATGTAGTTACCTGTTATACGCCGAACTCTCAGGATGGTCTGAAACGCCTGCCGTATCGAATGGAGTGGGAGGATGCGTTCCGGACTTATCTGAAAAAGCTGGAGGAAACAAAGCCGGTAATATTCTGCGGCGATCTTAACGTCGCCCATACAGAGATCGATCTGAAAAATCCGAAGACGAACCGGAAGAATGCCGGTTTTACGGATGAGGAAAGAGAAAAGTTTACAGAGCTTCTGGATGCGGGCTTTATTGATACCTACCGGTACTTTTACCCGGACAAGGAGGGTGTATATTCGTGGTGGTCTTACCGTTTTTCTGCCCGGGCAAAAAATGCCGGGTGGCGGATCGACTACTTCTGCGTTTCCGAATGCCTGAAGGACAGGCTGGCCGGTGCGGATATCCACACAGACATCATGGGAAGTGATCATTGCCCGGTAGAGCTTACACTTAAAGACTAAATTGGAAAGGCTGACATGGAAATGAATCTGGTAACAGCAGAACACTTAACAAAATCATATACAGAACGATTATTATTTAATGATACAGACTTCTCTATTAACGAAGGAGATAAGATCGGACTGATCGGCATAAACGGCACCGGTAAATCTACGCTTTTAAAAATGGTAGCGGGACTTGAGGAACCGGATCAGGGAACGATCATAAGGGGGAGAAATCTGGATATCCGGTATCTGCCCCAGAACCCGGTATTCAAAAGCGGAGAAACCGTGCTGGAAAGCATTCTCAGGGAGAATGAGGGACATGAGCATGTGTGGGATCTGGAAAGTCAGGCAAAGGCCATGCTGAATAAGCTTGGAATATCCGACCACACAGAGGTCGTCGATCACCTGTCGGGAGGACAAAAAAAGCGGGTGGCGCTGGCTTCCGTGCTTTTATCAACGGCACAGCTTCTGATCTTGGATGAGCCGACAAACCATCTGGATAGTGAAATGGCCGACTGGCTGGAGGATTATCTAAAGAGATTTAAAGGAGCGCTTCTGATGATCACACATGATAGGTACTTTTTGGATAGTGTGACCAATCGGATTGTTGAGCTGGACAACGGAAAGCTTTTCAGCTATCAGGCCAATTATGAGGGCTTTCTGGAGCTGAAGGCTGAGCGTATGGATATGGAAAAGGCTTCCGAGCGGAAACGCCAGTCGATCCTCCGGGTCGAGCTGGAATGGATGAAGCGCGGAGCAAGGGCAAGATCCACAAAACAAAAGGGCCGCATCATGCGATATGAGGCACTTCGGGATGCAAAGGGGCCGGTGGAGGAAGAACATGTAGAGATGGAATCCATTTCCAGCCGTCTGGGAAGAACGACCGTGGAGCTGTCAGATATCTGCAAAGCCTACGGAGACAAGGTGCTGATCCGGGATTATACCTATTTCTTTTTAAAAAATGACCGGATCGGGTATATCGGCCCCAACGGGAGCGGAAAGTCCACACTAATGAAGATCATAGCCGGATGGGAGAAGCCGGATTCCGGAACGGTGGAGATCGGTCAGACTGTAAAAATCGGATATTTTTCACAGGAAAATGAGGATATGGATACCAGCTGCCGGGTGATCGATTACATCCGGAACGTGGCAGAATATGTGAAGACAAAGGATGGAAGCATCAGTGCGTCTCAGATGCTGGAACGCTTCCTTTTCCCTCCCTCTGTGCAGTATACCGTGATCGAGAAGCTTTCCGGCGGTGAGAGACGGAGACTGTACCTGTTAAAGATATTAATGTCTGCACCGAATGTCCTAATCTTAGATGAGCCGACAAATGACTTGGATATCCGGACATTAATGATTCTCGAGGATTATCTGGACAGCTTTCAGGGAATCGTGATTACGGTATCCCATGACCGGTATTTCCTTGATCGTGTTGTGAATCGGATCTTTGCGTTTGAAGGAAACGGAGTCCTTCGTCAGTATGAGGGTGGTTTTACCGATTATCAGGCTAAGAAGGAAATGGAACAGGAGAATCAGACGGCAGGAGCTGCATCAGGAATAAAGAAAAAGGAAGCTCAGCGTGCAGACTTGGCGGAAGAAGCTTCCGCCGCACCAAAGACAGAAAAGCCCAGAGAGAAGAAGCTCAGATTCAGCTACAAGGAGCAGAAGGAATGGGATACGATCGAGGATGATATTGCGGCCTGCGAGGAGCAGATCGCCGATCTGGAAAAGCAGATCGAGGCATCGGCAACCGATTATGGCAAGCTCAATAAGCTGATGGAGGAGAAGACGAGGACAGAAACACTGTTAGAAGAAAAAATGGATCGCTGGATGTATCTGAATGAGCTGGCAGAAAAAATAGCAGCGGCAAAATAAGGAACCGGGGAGCCGCCGGAGCGAGGCAGCAGAATATGACAACAAAGCGGAGCAGAGTGCGGAGGGATGACATGGCAGAGAAAAAGAGCAGGCAGCAGCTCCTTTGGCCGTTAGGAGTTACTTTATTGGAGAGAGAGGCCAGAATTCTGGTGCAGGCAGAGGGGGAGAAGCTGAGCCTTCTTTTTTACCGCCCGGGGGAGAAGAAGGCAGCGGCTGTCATAGACTTTAAGGAAGAAGATAGGATCGGAGATGTATGGGGGATGACAATTTCCGGGTCAGACCTTAGAAGGTATGGTCTTCGGGAGAGTGAGCTTAAGGAGCTGGAGTATGGCTTCCTTTTAGATGGCAGGTGGATGGCCGATCCTTGTGCGAGAATCCTCACAGGGCGAGAGAGATGGGGAGATATTTCAAGAACGGCAGGAACGGAACGAGCCCGTTTTATGTCAGAGGACTTTGACTGGAGAGAGGACAGAAGGCCAAAGATCCCGTATTCGGATACGATCCTATATCGTCTGCATGTTCGCGGCTTTACAAGAAGCCAATCCTCCGGTGTGCGGGCAAAAGGAACCTTTGCCGGGATAAAGGAAAAAATACCCTATATGAAATCCCTTGGCGTGACATCGGCAGAGCTCATGCCCATCACAGAATTTGATGAGGTGCTCCGAAGCGGGGGAATGCCGCCCGAAGCAAGGGAGATCAAAAATCCGGAGCCGACAGGCCTCCTTAACTACTGGGGGTATGGCCCGTCCTTCCTGTATGCAGTCAAGTCCTCCTACGGTTCCGGAAGAAAAAAGCCGGAAAACGAGCTGAAGGAGCTGGTCAGGGCGCTCCATAAGGAATCTATGGAGTGTATCCTGGAGCTGTATTTTACGGGAAAAGAGGCTGTGGGAATGGTTCTGGATGTCCTGCGCTTCTGGGTCGCGGAGTATCATATAGACGGCTTCCGTCTATCCGGATTTCCACCGTTAGCGGCAATCGCCAAAGATCCCTTCTTAAAAGGGACAAAGCTGTTTGCAGAGAGCTGGAGCGGCATTTCCGGCTTTGAAGGACAGACGGCATATCATGAGCCTTCAAAGGATAAGCTTACGTTACGGGATAAGCACCTCGCTGAGTATAACGATCAGTTTCAGACAGACATGAGACGATTCTTAAAGGGCGATGAGGGGATGCTGAGCAGTGTGGCATTTCGGCTCAAAAATAATCCGCCGGAGCATGCCGTGGTCAACTATATGGCCAATACGAACGGTATGACCATGATGGACATGGTTTCTTATGACAGAAAACACAATGAAGAAAATCATGAAGACAACAAGGACGGCAGTGACCATAACTTTTCATGGAATTGCGGGGAAGAAGGCCCGACGAAGAAAAAAAAGATAAAGGAACTGAGGAAAAAGCAGCTGTGCAATGCATTCCTCATGCTGTTTTTGAGTCAGGGAACTCCGCTTATTCTGGCAGGGGATGAATTTGGAAATTCTCAGGGCGGAAATAATAATGCCTATTGTCAGGATAACGAGACCGGCTGGGTAGACTGGAGCATGGCAAAAGCAAACAGAGATGTGCTTGAATTTGTGAAAAGACTCATTGCCTTCCGAAAAGCCAATTCCGTCTTCCATTGGGACAGAGAACCCCTCTTTCTGGATCATAAATCCTGCGGACGCCCGGATATGTCCTATCATGGGGAGTACGCATGGCGTCCGGAATTTGATCCCTTCCGCCGCCAGCTTGGCGTTCTGTACTGGGGGCCATACGGATCACGGGAGGACGGAGGCGAGGGAGATTCCTTTTATGTGCTCTATAACATGCACTGGGAGCCTCATGTTTTCGGACTTCCGCATCTGCCAAAGGGACAGAGCTGGCATAAGATCTGCGATACGTCCGAAAGGATAGAAAACAATCTGAGAAAAGGAGGAAACGGCATGACATTAAAGGATCAGGCAGAGCTTACCGTGGCTCCGAGAAGTATAACCATACTGGAGGGAAAAAAGACTGACGGATATTATACGTATGAAACTCCGGTGGGTGAGCTGACGATATGGTGCAAGGAGGAAAAGGTGACCGGCGTTCGGTTTGGACGTGTACTTCCTCCGGATAAAGCTATGGGTGAGTCGAGAACCGCGTTATCCGATCGGGTGATCTCACAGCTTATGGAATATTTCGAGGGTAAGCGAAAGGAATTTGATCTGCCCCTCGATCCGCAGGGAACTGAATTTCAGAAAAAGGTCTGGAACGCATTAAGAGAGATCCCATGGGGAGAAACGCGCAGCTACAAAGAAATTGCTGCCGCAGTCGGAGATGAAAAGGCATGCCGCGCAGTCGGGATGGCAAATAATAAAAACCCGATCGCTATCATCATCCCCTGTCACCGCGTAGTCGGATCAAACGGAAAGCTGGTGGGCTATGCCGGAGGTCTGGCGATAAAAGAAAAGCTTTTAGCACTGGAGAGGGGACAGACGGGGAACGAGCAGCCGCAGGACAGACAATCGGAAGACAGTTAGCCGCAGGACGGCAAAACAGGCATCTGCTTTTACAATCAGCTTGCAAGGCAGATGCCTGATTCGGAAAGGATTATTCCGGATAGATCAGCTGTTCTTCCTGAATATTCTCCAATACCTCATCAAGATATTTCCCGGCCAGATATTTTGCCATCGGCAGGTTCATATCGAGATAGTTTCCACAGTCCTTTGCCGCAGCTCCAGGTACGGGGCCTTCAAAGTCGCGGATAAAGGCAAACATCTGCTGAAGCAGCGGCACGATGTCGGCAGATTCATAATCGCCGATCAGGAGAAGATAAAAGCCTGTTCGGCAGCCCATCGGGCCAAAATAGAGGACACGATCCTTATATACGCGGTGGTTTCTTAAGAAGGTGGCGCCCAGATGCTCGATCGTGTGGATCTCGGCCGTGTTCATGACAGGCTCATGATTGGGCCGGGTCATGCGGAGATCGAAGGTCGTGACACGGGTGTCTCCGGCCGT
>USQV01000083.1 GCA_900556965.1 uncultured Clostridium sp. | reverse complement strand
GGGAGGAAAATACTTGCGTGGCAGGGCGAAAGATGCTATATTATAGGCTAGAATTATGAAAGAAAAGAGGAAAATACATGGCGGCTGTTGATCAGAGCAAAATCAGGAATTTTTGTATTATCGCCCATATTGACCATGGCAAGTCAACTCTTGCGGACAGGATCATTGAAAAGACCGGTCTTTTGACCAGCAGAGAGATGCAGGAGCAGGTTCTGGATAATATGGAGCTGGAGAGGGAAAGAGGCATTACGATCAAATCCCAGGCGGTGCGAACCGTATATAAAGCAAAGGATGGAGAGGAATATATCTTTAACCTGATCGATACTCCCGGCCATGTGGACTTTAACTATGAGGTGTCACGAAGTCTGGCAGCCTGTGACGGTGCGGTTCTTGTCGTCGATGCCGCCCAGGGGATCGAGGCTCAGACTCTTGCCAATGTATATCTTGCTCTGGATCATGACCTTGAGGTATTTCCGGTCATCAATAAGATCGATCTTCCCAGCGCAGATCCGGACCGTGTAGCGGAGGAGATCGAGGATGTAATCGGTTTAGAGGCTCATGATGCCCCGCGTATCTCTGCAAAGAGCGGATTGAACGTGGATGATGTGCTGGAGGCGATCGTAGCAAAGATCCCGGCCCCCACCGGTGATCCCAATGCTCCGCTTCAGGCTCTGATCTTTGACTCCCTCTACGACCCTTACCGCGGCGTGATCGTTTTCTGCCGTATTACGGAGGGTACCGTAAAAAAAGGAACCCAGATCAAAATGATGGCTACAGGAGCTTCTTACGATGCAGTTGAGGTGGGATATTTCGGCGCCGGACAATTTATCCCCTGCGAGGAGCTTTCTGCCGGAATGGTCGGCTATGTGACTGCGAGCATCAAAAACGTGAAGGACACCCGCGTGGGCGATACGATGACAGACAGAAATAACCCCTGCAGCGAACCGCTTCCCGGATACAAAAAGGTAACACCGATGGTATACTGCGGCCTGTACCCGGCTGACGGCGCAAAATATCCGGAGCTTAGGGATGCACTGGAAAAGCTCCAGCTAAATGATGCCTCCCTGTTTTTTGAGCCTGAGACCTCTGTAGCGTTAGGCTTTGGCTTCCGCTGCGGCTTCCTTGGACTTCTCCATCTTGAGATCATCCAGGAACGTCTGGAGCGTGAATATAATCTGGATCTTGTCACAACGGCTCCCAGCGTAGTATATCGTATCCACAAGACAAACGGAGATGTGATCGACCTGACCAATCCGACGAATATGCCGGATCCCTCCGAGATCGAATATATGGAGGAGCCCATCGTCAGCGCAGAGATCATGGTGACGACGGAGTTTGTAGGTGCGATCATGAAGCTGTGTCAGGAAAGACGCGGTGTCTATCTCGGCATGGAATATATAGAAGCAACAAGAGCATTGTTAAAATATGAGCTTCCTTTAAATGAGATCATCTACGATTTCTTTGATGCGCTGAAGTCCAGATCAAGAGGATACGCTTCCTTTGACTATGAATTAAAGGGATATGAAAGATCTGAACTGGTGAAGCTGGATATCCTGATCAATAAAGAGGAAGTGGATGCCCTGTCCTTTATCGTGTTTGAAGGTTCTGCTTATGAGCGCGGAAGAAAGATGTGTGAAAAGCTCAAGGATGAGATCCCGAGACATCTGTTTGAGATTCCGATCCAGGCAGCGGTAGGCGGAAAGATCATTGCAAGAGAGACGGTAAAGGCGATCCGCAAGGATGTTCTTGCCAAGTGCTACGGCGGCGACATTTCCCGTAAGAAGAAGCTTCTGGAAAAGCAGAAGGAAGGAAAGAAGCGTATGCGCCAGATCGGAAACGTAGAGATCCCGCAGAAGGCATTTATGAGCGTCCTGAAGCTGGATGAGGAATAAGATTGGAGAAAAAATGAAGCTTACGACTCTTTGTTATCTGGAGAGAGATGACAGTTATCTGATGCTGCACCGGATCAAAAAGAAACAGGATGTAAATAAAGGCAAATGGATCGGTGTCGGCGGGAAGTTTGAATTCGGGGAGAGCCCCGATGACTGTGTGGTGAGAGAGGTGCGTGAAGAAACCGGATATACTCTCACCGATTACCGTTTGCGCGGGATCATCTCCTTCTTATTTAATGAGGAGGAGGCAGAATATATATTTCTTTATACGGCTAAGGGCTTTTTGGGAGAACCGACCGAGTGTGCGGAAGGCACGCTTTCGTGGATCAGAAAAAATGAGATCGACAGCTTGAATCTCTGGGAGGGTGACAGGATCTTTCTGGAGCTTATAAAGGATGAAGCGAGGGAGGTTTTCTCGTTAAAGCTCTGCTACCGGGATGACAGGCTGACAAAGGTGATCCTTGACGGAAAGCCTTTGGAGCTTTTGGAGGTGCTTTCTGAAACGGGAGAGCCTACCGGGATCGCAAGAGAAAGAACTCTGGTGCATCTTCGCGGGGACTTTCACCGGACTGCCCATGTTTGGGTAGTCCGAAAGAGAGAGGATAATGGCTATGACCTTCTTCTTCAGAAGCGAAGCAGCCAGAAGGATTCTTTTGCGGGCTGTTATGATATTTCGAGTGCCGGTCATGTTCCGGCCGGAGACAGCTTTTTATGCTCAGCGATTCGGGAGCTTAAGGAAGAACTCGGAATATCAGCAGAGGAAAATGAGCTGGAATTTGTCGGATATCACGAGGCTGAATATAATGGGGAGTTTTACGGAAGGCCATTTCTTAATCATGAAAAAAGTGCGGTCTATATCTACAGACATCCTGTAAAGATCGAGGAGCTTATCTTACAGCGAGACGAGGTGGAGTCTGTACGCTGGATGGAGATCGAGTCCGTACTGTCGGCAGCACAGGATAAAGCTCCCGGCTTTTGCCTGTTTGAGGATGAGATCCGCATGCTGATCGAAAGGCTAGAAGAACAAAAAGGATAGAGGTATATGGAAAAGAAAAAAGAACTGGAATTATACATCCACATTCCCTTTTGTGAGAAAAAATGTGCATACTGCGATTTTCTTTCCTTTCCCCGGGGGAAGGATGTTCAGAAACAGTATGTGGACAAGCTGCTCAGTGAGATAGAACAAAAGTCAGGGGACTTCCGCGATGCGGAGGTCCCTTCGGTCTTTATCGGGGGCGGCACGCCCTCTATCTTAGAGCCGTCTCAAATCAGGGACATAATGGGGTGCTTAAGGGAGAGCTTTTGTATCCGAAAGGATGCAGAGATCTCGATGGAGGCCAATCCGGGAACAGTGAACGGAGATAAGCTGGAAATTTACCGGCAGGCCGGGATCAATCGCTTAAGCTTTGGCCTGCAGTCTGCTGATAACAGAGAGCTTAAGCTTTTGGGCCGGATCCATACCTGGGAAACGTTTCTTTTAAGCTATCAAAAGGCAAGAGAATGTGGCTTTAAAAATATAAATGTGGATCTGATGTCTGCTCTGCCGGGACAGACTGTGGAGAGCTGGATGGAAACTCTGCACCGTACCGCTTTGCTTATGCCGGAGCATATCTCGGCATACAGCCTGATCCTTGAGGAGGGAACGCCGTTTTTTGAGCGATACGGAAACGGACGCGGTGAAGGGCTGCTTCCGGATGAGGACGCTGAGAGAGAAATGTATCACCGCACCAAAGTATATTTAAAGGAACAGGGCTATAAAAGGTATGAGATCTCCAACTATGCAAGAGAGGGGAGAGAATGCCGCCATAATATCGGGTACTGGAGTAATGTCCCCTACCTTGGACTTGGGCTGGGGGCTTCCTCCTATGTTGACGGCAGGAGATTTCGGAATGAGGAAGACCTTTCCGCCTATCTTGGAGGCAGTCCGAAAGCTCGGTTTGATGAGGAGATCCTTTCGATCCGGGATATGGAGGAAGAATTTTTTTATGTTGGGCTCAGATTGACATCAGGAGTGTCTCTGGAAGAATTTGAAAACAGGTTCCACATTCGTGCCGAGGAGGTATATCCGGGGGTTATGGAAAAATTTGTGAGGGACGGTGCTGCCGTGATCGAAAACGGACGATTCCGTCTGACCGATTACGGAATGGATGTCAGCAATTACGTAATGGCCGGTTTCCTGTTCGATCGATCGGAAGGATAAAAAAGACATCTATAGTTTTTTGTAATACCTGTATCGAAAACAGGAAAAATGTGGTAAACTTTAATCAGGCAGCACAACAGAGTATGCTTTTACTGCAAAGAATTTTACAGGGGGAAAAACTATGGCAAAAGAAATGATTGCAATGCTTCTTGCCGGCGGGCAGGGTTCCCGTTTATATGCCCTGACTCAAAAGCTGGCAAAACCGGCAGTACCTTTTGGCGGAAAATATCGCATTATCGATTTTCCGCTGTCAAACTGCGTAAATTCGGGAATCGATACAGTCGGGATATTGACACAATACCAGCCCATGGTATTAAACGAGTACATAGGAAACGGTCAGCCATGGGATCTGGACCGTTTATACGGCGGGGTACATGTGCTTCCCCCGTACCAGAAGGCCTCAGGCTCTGACTGGTATAAGGGCACGGCCAATGCGATCTACCAGAATATTTCATTTATTGAGCGGTATGATCCTCAGTATGTGATTATTCTTTCGGGTGACCAGATCTGCAAGCAGGATTATAGCGACTTCCTTCGCTTCCATAAGGAGAAAAATGCAGAATTCAGCGTGGCTGTTATGGAGGTTCCGTGGGAGGAGGCATCCCGCTTTGGACTGATGGTTGCAGATGCAGATGACAAGATCACCGAATTTCAGGAAAAGCCAAAGAACCCCAAGTCAAACCTTGCTTCCATGGGCATCTACATTTTTAACTGGGACGTGCTGAAAAAATATCTGATCGAGGACGAGGCAGATCCAAATTCGGAAAATGACTTCGGAAATAACATTATCCCGAACCTTTTGAAGGACGGAAGAAATATGTATGCGTACCATTTTGACGGTTACTGGAAGGATGTAGGAACGATCCCGTCCCTCTGGGAGGCAAATATGGAGGTGCTCGATCCGGAACACAGCGGGATCGACCTGTTTGATGAAAACTGGAAGATCTACAGCAGAAACAGCGGTATGACCGGTCATCGGATCAGCAGTACGGGTGTTGTGGAAAATTCCATGATTACAGATGGCTGCCGGATCGACGGTCATGTAAAGCACTCGATCCTTTTCGCCGGTGTGAAAGTGGAAGAAGGAGCAGATGTGGAGGATGCCGTTGTGATGGGCGGCTCTGTCATTCAGGCAGGTGCAGTCGTAAAGCACTGTATTATTGCTGAAAACGTCACGATCGGTCCTAAGGCAATCGTGGGCGCTATGCCGACAGAGGGAGAAAAGGGCGTCGCTACCGTCGGTTCCGGTCTTATGATCTCCGCCGGTGCAAAGATTGGCCCCAATGCCATGATCGTTAAAAATGTGGAAGGCGGTGAAGAAGTATGGTAAATTCTAATGCAGATGCTCTTGGTATTATTTTTCCAAACAGCTATGACCGTTTAGTACCCG
>USQV01000082.1 GCA_900556965.1 uncultured Clostridium sp. | reverse complement strand
TTTTTTTGGTAAGTTAGTTCTTGATATATCTTTATTTAATTGCGTTGGATTTTCCAACGTAGGTTTTTCCAACATAGGATTATCCAATGTTGGATTTTCCAATGTAGGTAATTCCAACGTAGGCATTTCCGATATAGGCGGCTGCCTGTCAGCGGGTGCAGCTCCTTCATCAGAGGGCTGCGGCTGTTCATAGATAACATAATCAGCTCCCCGCAAGCGTCCCTTGCTGTCGCGCTCCCTGCTGCGTTTGATGTACCCGGCGCGTTCAAGCTCCCGGACTGCTTCGCGGATAGCGTCGATTTTCTCCCGGTTGATGTAGGACAGCCCCGCAAGGGTGTAGTCCCAATCTTCCGGCAAAGACAACATTTGAGATAACAGCCCCTTTGCCTTTAAGGAAAGCTCCTTATTGCGTAAGTGGTGGTTGCTCATTACGGTGTAGCCTGTGTTGCGTTCCACACGGAAAACTGCCATAGCTTCATCACTCCTTTGCTTTAGATTTGTTGCGCAGTAGAACGCGGATTTTGAGGGGTAAGGTATCTTTTCCTTGCTTCCTCTGTTTTGCGTTCTGTAAGCCCGATAAATCAAGGCTTTTTTTGCCCCTACTGCGTAACATGAGGGCATAAAAATAGCGGCGTTCCTGTTCTCCCAGTGAGAGAGTGAGAAACGCCGCTGTGCGGGTCGCTATTTCATTTCTTCTGCTATCAGTTCTTGCATGACTTCTCCAAAGTCTGCCATGAAAGAAAAGATGAAGTATTCCAAAACGTCGGGGTCTGCGTCCATAGGCTCGGCTTCCTCTGAAAAAGGCAAGCCCATTAGCCCATAAAGCAGTTTGATGATTTTGAACAGCTTGCCCCGGTCGGTGGGGTTGTTCATGGTTACAAGTACGTTGGTAAGGCGGTTGATTGTTTCCATGTCGCCGCCTGTCGTTACCCATACCATTTCCGCGAACGGCTGCGTGATTGCCCCGGCGACAAGGTTTATCTTATCCTTGCCGATTTCGCCGGACGGAAGTATAATACCCTTAGTCAAAAGTTCGTTTTTCATGTCGTCCTCCTTATATTCTGTGGTGCTAAAATGGTGCCCGGTCTTACAAAAACACCTTATGCGGAGATATGACAAGAAAAATGAAGATATGCGGAAAACCTTGATTTTAAGCCATTTTCACATTGGTTTATAAACATTTGTGAGGACTTATAAAAGGTTTTGCGTCTATCAAATCAATAAAAAATATGCTTGTATATCCGCAAACTAATGTTTATAATAATACCGATGTGAGGTGACTTATGAGAGTAATAGCAGGCAGCGCACGGCGGCTGATCTTAAAAACAGCAGAGGGACTTGAGACAAGGCCCACGACAGATCGGATCAAGGAAACTCTGTTCAACATGATAAATAATGAATTATACGGCTGCTGCTTCCTTGATCTTTTTGCAGGAAGCGGTGCCATCGGGATCGAAGCATTAAGCCGCGGAGCAAAAAAATGTGTGTTTGTCGATAACGGACAACGCCAGATCGAATGTATCCGCGATAATCTGAAAACAACACGGCTTGAGGATCGGGCGGTGATCGCATCCGGGGATGTCCTTTCCCAGATCGGCCGCCTCGCCGAAAAGAAGGAGCATTTCGATCTGATCTTTATGGATCCGCCATATAACCACGGATGGGAACAAAAGGTACTTTCCGCACTCCGTCCTACTTCCCTTGCTGACGAGGATACCCTTATTATCGTCGAAGCTTCCTTAAATACCGACTTTTCATGGACCGAGGAAGCAGGATTTACGATCAGCAGAATAAAGGAATATAAGACAAACAAGCATGTATTTTTAAAAATCAAATAAGGAAAGGCAGAAACGCCAGATGAAAAATGCAATTTATCCGGGAAGCTTTGACCCGGTAACACTAGGACATATCGATGTGATCGAACGTGCCTCCAAGCTGTTCGACCACCTGATCATCGGAGTATTGAATAACAGTTCAAAAACTCCGTTGTTTTCCGTCGAAGAACGTGTTAATATGTTAAGAGAAGTCACTAAAGAGTTTCCGAACGTTGAGATTCAAAGCTTTGATGGCCTTACTGTTGAATTTGCAAAAAATTGCGGTGCAAGGGCTGTTGTCCGCGGACTGCGTGCGATCACTGACTTTGAATATGAGCTTCAGATCGCCCAGCTGAACCATGTGATTTCGCCGGATATCGATACAGTTTTTTTAACCACAAATCTGAAGTATGCCTATTTAAGCTCCAGCTCCGTCAAGGAGGTTGCAGCTTACGGCGGTGACATTTCCCATTTCGTCACTCCCTACGTGGAGGAACAGGTACATAATAAAGTAATCGTAAAAAATAAAAGAAAGGGCTAAGTGAATAATTATGAGCAGAATCGAACAGCTGATCGGTGAGATCGAAGAATATATTGAAGGCTGCAAATATCAGGCATTGTCTTCTACAAAAATCATTGTTAACAAGGATGAGCTCGAGGAGCTTCTCGTGGAGCTGAGAATGCGGATCCCGGATGAGATCAAACAGTATCAGAAGATCATCAGCAATCAGGAGGCTATTCTTTCCGATGCACACTCCAAGGCAGACGCCATGCTGGCGGAAGCAACTGCACAGACAAATGAGCTGGTAAATGAGCACGAGATCATGCAGAAGGCCTATGCACATGCAAACGAGGTGATCGAGCAGGCCAAGGCCCAGGCTCAGGCCATCGTCGACAGCGCAGTAAATGATGCAAACAATATCCGTCAGGGCTCAATCCAGTATACCGACGATATGTTAAAGAGCCTCCAGAACATCATCAATCACTCCATGGAGGGTGCTCAGGGACGCTTTGACGCATTTATGAGCTCGATGAGATCAAGCTATGACATTGTATCCTCGAACCGCAAGGAACTCTCCGGCGGCGTTATCACGGAAAAAGAAACCACAGAGGAATCATAAACCATTCTCTGCTGCGATAAAAAGATACATAAGTCCTGCTGCTAATGCTGCATGTATCAGCTTCCAGAAAAAATACTGCCGGATGGATAATCCGGCGTTTTTTTCTATCCATGACATTGCTTTGCCGTTTGCAGGAGCAATAACGGAGCGTGTCTGAAACAGACCGGATAAGCCGCCAAAGCAAAAGGCAGCAACAGAGCCGCAGGCAGCGGAGATTCCCGTACACGATCTTGTGATCTGATGGATCCCGGTCGTGATCTCTGTTGCTCCGATCAGAAAGATCCGGAGAGAAAAGGGAAGATACGTTGTATTTTCCAGAAAAACGATCATGATCGAAAAAATGATAAGATAGCCGCCAATTTTACACAAAAGCTCAGCGGCAGAGAGTATGGAGGCGTCAAGGCTGACCGACGATATTTCGGTATAGGTTTTACCTTCCAAGCCTGTTTCTTTTCTGAAATAGATCCTTTTTGCAGCGATCATCAGGATCAGAACAGGAAGATAGACAGAGATCAGAACTTTACGGATCCCGATCTCCTTTGGAAGCAGAGGACACACATACCCGGCTAAAAACATCGGGCTCGGGTGGTTGCATATGGCAAGGAGAACTCTTGCCTCCCACATTGGGATCCGGCCCTCCTTAAAAAAGTCTGCACAGGTCTTTGCACCTACCGGACAGCCGCACAACAGACCGGAGGCGAGCACATAACAGCCTTCTATAGAGAGCGAAAAAAGCGGATGAAGAAGCCCCCATAGCGGCCTTACAAGAAGGTCTATGCCGCCTTCTGCAACAATGAGCGTCGAAAGCACCAGAAATGGGAACAGAGCCGGAACCACTGCCCTGTACCATAACAGAAGTCCACACCGCGCTCCTTCTGTCACCCAGACCGGGTGAGTCAGCATAAGAACCAGCATAAGGCCGAACAGAATCGATTTCTTCATAAATATACCGATATCCCAGATGCTTTTTCCTTCACTGTATGCTCGATCTTTTGGGATTATTATAAAACAATTATAACGGAAAGGGTGAAATGCTTTGGCACAGGAGCTCAGGCTCGATAAATATCTCGCTGATATGGGAAAAGGAACCCGTTCCCAGATAAAAGAGGCGATCCGTAAGGGTCGCGTAAGGATCGGAAATGAGATTGTAAAGAAACCGGAGACGAAGGTTCGTATCCCCGAAGATACGGTCCTTCTCGACGGAGAGGTCGTATCCTACGTTGAACTGGAATACTACATGTTAAATAAACCGGCCGGTGTCGTATCTGCCACAGAGGACAAAAAATATAAGACGGTCATCGACCTGATCGATGAAAAGAGCAGAAAAGACCTGTTTCCGGTGGGCAGGCTCGACATCGACACAGAAGGCCTTCTTCTCATCACCAATGACGGAGATATGGCCCACAGGCTTCTTTCTCCTAAACGTCATGTCGATAAAATATATCATGCGCTCTGTAAAGGCCGTGTTCCGGAAACGGCAACGGAGGCTTTTGCAAAAGGGCTCCTTCTTCCCGACGGACTTTTGTGCCTGCCGGCAAAGCTTGAGATCCTTTCCCACGAAACAAATGAAACGGGTGAACCCCAAACGAATGTCCGTCTTACCATTCGAGAGGGAAAATTCCATCAGGTCAAACGGATGATGGAGGCAGTGGAATGCCCGGTACTAAAGCTTAAGCGCCTTAGCATGGGGCCTATCCGCCTTGACCCTGAGTTAAAACCCGGGGAATACAGAAAGCTAAACGAGGAAGAACTCGAATTATTAAAGGAAATAGGATGATTATGGAAAACAGAGACTGTAAAGAATTATTAAAGGGTAAAAAAGCCGCGATCTTCGATCTGGACGGCACACTTGTCGATTCCATGTGGATGTGGAAGGAGATCGACATTGAATTTCTCGGACGCTTCGGACTGACCTGCCCGGAGGATGTGGAACGAAAGATCGAAGGCATGAGTTTTTCTGAAACAGCTGTATATTTTAAAGAACGCTTTAAGCTTCCCCTTACCCTCGATGAAATCAAGGATTGCTGGATCAGTATGTCGATCGACAAATACCGCCATGAGGTTCCCTTAAAGGAAGGCGCTCTCGAATTTTTACAGTATTGTAAAGAAAACGGGATTTTGACCGGGATCGCCACCAGTAACGGCCGGGATATGGTAGATGCCGTCCTGAACGCACTCAACGTGGCCTCTTATCTCGATGTTGTTGCGACCGCCTGCGAAGTACCGAAGGGAAAGCCTGAACCGGATATCTATCTGGAGGTGGCAAAGCGCCTTCAGGTATCTCCTAAGGAATGTCTGGTATTTGAGGATATTCCTGCCGGGATCACTGCCGGAAAACGTGCCGAAATGACTGTGATCGCAGTTGAGGATGTCTTCTCCGAAAAACTGATGGAGGAAAAACATGTTATCAAGATACGGGATTTTTTGCGGAGTAATTGAACATAAAAGCTTTACAAGAACGGCTGAAAAGCTGGGATATTCCCAGAGTGCAGTTAGTCAGGCAGTCCGGGCACTGGAGCTGGAGACAGAGACGGTTCTCATAGACCGGAGAAAGGACGGGATTGCACTGACTCC
>USQV01000081.1 GCA_900556965.1 uncultured Clostridium sp. | reverse complement strand
CATCCCCGAAGGAGGATCTGGAAAAGATTCCCATGCTTAACCGTGAGGATATCGGGAGAGAGCCTGCAAAGCTGATCTTTGAAGAAACAAACATTGACGGTATTCCGGTGATCCGCCATGATATGTTTACTTCCGGGATCGGTTATCTGAGAGTCCTGTTCAATACAGACCGCATTCCTATGGAAGACCTTCCGTATCTCGGCCTTTTAAAATCCGTTCTGGGCTACGTTGATACTGCCCGTCATTCCTACAGTGATCTGAGCAGCGAGATCTTTTTAAACAGTGGCGGGATCACGTTTTCCGTAACCTCATATCCGGATCTGAAAACCGGCGGATTTACCGGTGTGTTTGTGGCCAGCGCACGGGTCCTCTATGAAAAGCTGGGCTTTGGCTTTGATATTCTGGCGGAGATCTTCACCGAGTCAGTACTTGAAGATGAAAAACGCCTGAAAGAGATCTTAAATGAAGCAAAATCTAAGGGACAGATGAAGCTTATGGGCTCCGGACATTCGGCGGCTGTGGCACGGGCCACCTCCTATTTTTCCGATACCTCCTATTTTAACGATATGACCGGCGGGATCGGATATTATCAGTATCTGGAAAAATGGACACGGGATTTTGATTCGGAAAAGCAGGGAATCATCGATGGCTTAAAGCGTGTCATTGAAAAGCTCTTAACAAAAGAAAATATGACGATCAGCTACACGGCAGATGAAAACGGATTTTCAAGCCTGCCGGCGGCAATGAAAGCATTGACGACAGTGCTTCCGGAGGGAACAGGAAAGGTATATGCATTCCATGCTCCGAAGGGAAATAAAAATGAAGGCTTTACCTCCTCCTCAAAGGTCAATTATGTGGCACGCTGCGGTACCTTTGCAGGCAGCGGCTATAAATACACAGGAGCGCTCCGCATATTAAAGATCATGCTGAGCTACGACTATTTATGGATCAATATCCGCGTTAAGGGCGGTGCGTATGGATGCATGAGCGGGATCGGCAGATCCGGTGAGGGATATTTCGTATCCTACAGAGATCCCAATGTGGGGGAAAGCAACAAGATATATGAAGGAATTCCGGAATATCTGGAGAATTTCAGCGCAGACGAGAGAGATATGACCAAGTATGTCATCGGTACCATAAGCGATATGGATACCCCACTGACACCGTCCTTAAAGGGATCAAGAGGACTGTCTGCATGGTACTCCAAAGTGACGGATGAGATGTTAAAGAAGGAAAGGGAAGAAGTTCTTTCCGTTACCGTAGAGGATATCCGTGCATTGGCAGGAATCGTTCGTGCGATATTAAAGACGGGATCCGTCTGTGCCATCGGAAATGAAGACAAGATCAAGGCGGATCGGGAAATGTTCGGTGAGATCCTTCCTTTATACAATGGAAACCAGACCGGAGATGCCAAGTAGGGGCAGGACCGGACACAGGAGGAAAAATGAGTAAAAAATACAGATCCGGCTTTGTGACACTGATCGGCCGCCCGAATGTCGGCAAGTCTACACTGATGAACCATCTGATCGGACAGAAGATCGCCATCACATCAGAAAAGCCGCAGACGACCAGAAACAGGATCCAGACCGTTTATACAGACGAACGCGGACAGATCATTTTTTTGGATACCCCGGGAATCCACAAGGCAAAGAATAAGCTCGGCGAATATATGGTAAATGTTGCAGAGCATACCTTAAAGGAGGTCGACGTGATCCTCTGGCTGGTAGAGCCCGGAACCTATATCGGTGCCGGAGAGCAGTATATTTTACAGGTACTGTCTAAGGTAAAGACACCGGTGATCCTTGTTATCAACAAAACCGATACGGTAAAGAAAGAGGACATTTTAAAAACGATCGATACCTATAAGGACGTGTACCGGTTTAAGGAGATCATACCGGTTTCCGCAATGAAAAAAACCAACACGGATACTCTGATCCACACGATTTTCCAGTATCTTCCGGAGGGGCCGCAGTATTATGACGAAGATACGGTGACAGATCAGCCTATGCGCCAGATCGCATCGGAGCTGATCCGTGAGAAGGCGCTTCGGATGATGTCGGATGAGATCCCTCATGGGATCGCCGTTGTGATCGAACGTATGACAGAGCGTGACAATGGGATCTTTGATATCGAGGCTACCATTGTCTGTGAGAGGGAATCCCATAAGGGGATCATCATCGGCAAAGGCGGCGCCATGTTAAAGAGGATCGGTACATCGGCCCGGATCGAGATCGAAAATCTCATGGATGCAAAGGTTAATTTGAAGCTGTGGGTCAAGGTCCGCAAGGAATGGCGCGACAGTGAGCTTTATATGAAGAATTACGGATATAATCCGAAGGATATTTAGGGATGATATAATATGAGGGAGCAGATCAGTGTGACCGGGATGGTGTTAAAGGCCGCGCCTGCGGGAGAGTATGATCGAAGGCTTGTGATCCTTACCTGCGAGCGGGGAAAGATAACCGCTTTCGCGAGAGGAGCCAGAAGGCCGGGAAACCAGCTGATGGCTTGTTCCGGCCCGTTTGTCTTTGGGGAATTTCGGCTTTTTGAGGGCAGAGATTCCTATACGCTTGCCGGTGCAGAGATCCGGAATTATTTCCGTGATATTGCGGGAGATATGGAGGCGGCCTGCTACGGATCTTATTTTCTGGAATTTGCGGATTACTACGGGAGAGAGAATGTGGAATCCACGGAAGCACTGAAGCTCTTATACCAGTCCATGAGGGCGCTGCTAAAGAAGGCGATCCCAAACCGGCTGGTCAAGGCGGTATTTGAACTAAAGCTCATGGAGATAAACGGCGAATACATGGAATATCCACTCGGGAGACTGGAGGAATCCACGATCTATGCGTGGGAGTATGTTTTAAGCTCTCCGGTAGAGAAGCTGTATACATTTACACTTTCCGAGCCGGTGCTGCTGCAGTTTGTACGGTGTGTAGAGGAGAATAAAAAAAGATTTATTGATAAAACCTTCCATTCCCTTGACATTTTGGGGACACTTGTGGATAATGTTACGTAAGAAAAAGACGAATGAGTGAAAATTGTAGAGGAAATATGAGAATAGGTAAAAAAGGAATCGTACTGCTGGCTGCCCTGTTAGCAGTGACGGGCTGCAGCCGGACAGGAAGCGGTGAAGGGTTTGCGCCGACAGAGGACAGCCTTTATATTACAGGGGAAGGAACCGTGACCTCTGCGGTGATCGAGGACTGCAGCGGGGATATTTATGACGAGACGGAGCTTCGTGAATATGTAGAAAACCTCCTTGCGGACTTTAACGGAGGCTCCGGAGAAGATGTGCCGGTATCCATCAGGGAATGTGAGATCTTAGACGGAACGGCAAAGCTGGTACTCGATTTTAGGGATGCGGATTCCTATATAAAATTTACGGAGGAGTATCCGGATGAGGAGAGTCAGATCCGATTGGAGGATCTTTCCGTGATGGATATGGAGCAGGCGGTATCAGCCGGATACATGGATGGACTCAAGCTTGTGTCATCAGATAAAAAATCAGTATCCGCAGACAGTGTCAGGAAAAAATCACGTTTAAAGGTGGCACGCTTAGATGGCAGTGCGGTGATCCGAACAGACGGTGCGATCCGGTATGTGTCTGAGGGTGTGGAGCTGACCGGTAAATGTGAAGCAAGAGTTTCTTCCGACACAGAAAGCTATATTATATTTAAATAATCACCGGGAGACCGGAGTTTATAAAAATTTGTGGAAAAAGGAGAGATGTTATGGAAAAGACAATGGAAAAAATCGTAGCTCTTGCGAAATCCAGAGGATTTGTGTATCCGGGTTCAGAGATCTATGGTGGACTTGCGAATACATGGGATTACGGAAATCTTGGTGTTGAGCTTAAAAATAATGTTAAGCGTGCATGGTGGAAAAAATTCATTCAGGAGAGCCCGTACAACGTAGGCGTTGACTGTGCGATCCTTATGAATTCCCAGACATGGGTGGCATCCGGACATATCGGCGGCTTCTCCGATCCTCTTATGGACTGTAAGGCATGTAAGGAGCGCTTCCGCGCCGATAAGCTGATCGAGGATTATATGGCAGAAAAAGGGATCGAGCCGGAGACCTCAGTGGATGGCTGGAGCCAGGAGGAAATGAAGAAGTTTATCGACGATAATAATATCGTCTGCCCGAGCTGCGGAAAACATGACTTTACGGATATCCGCCAGTTTAACCTTATGTTTAAGACCTTCCAGGGTGTTACAGAGGACGCAAAAAATACGGTTTATTTAAGACCGGAGACAGCTCAGGGTATCTTCGTTAACTTTAAGAATGTTCAGAGAACCTCCAGAAAGAAGGTTCCGTTCGGTATCGGCCAGATCGGTAAATCCTTCCGAAACGAGATCACACCGGGTAACTTTACCTTCCGTACCAGAGAGTTTGAGCAGATGGAGCTGGAGTTCTTCTGCAAGCCGGGAACGGATCTGGAGTGGTTCGCATACTGGAAACAGTATTGCATCGACTGGCTGCAGAAGCTTGGCATCAAGCCGGATGAAATGCGTGCCCGCGACCATTCTCAGGAGGAGCTTTGCTTCTACAGTAAGGCAACGACAGACCTTGAATTTTTATTCCCGTTTGGCTGGGGCGAGCTCTGGGGAATCGCAGACAGAACGGATTATGACCTGACACAGCATCAGAATACCTCCGGACAGGATATGTCCTATTTTGATGACGAGGTAAACGAAAAGTATATTCCGTATGTAATTGAACCGTCACTGGGCGCTGATCGTGTGACACTGGCCTTTTTGTGCTCTGCATACGATGAGGAGGAGCTGGCAGAGGGAGATGTAAGAACCGTTCTTCGTTTCCATCCGGCTCTTGCACCGGTTAAGATCGGCATCCTTCCGCTTTCCAAAAAGTTAAATGCCGGCGCAGAGAAGGTATATGCAGAGCTTTGCAAATACTACAACTGTGAGTTTGATGACAGAGGAAATATCGGTAAGAGATACAGAAGACAGGATGAGATCGGTACTCCATTCTGCGTAACCTATGATTTTGATTCCGAAAACGATGGCGCAGTTACCGTTCGCGACAGAGATACCATGGAGCAGGTGCGTATTCCGATCACAGAGCTTAAAAAATATTTTGATGAGAAATTTGAGTTCTAATAAAGGGATCTGTTCCTGATCCCGGGGGCGGCCTGAAGCAATAATGCGGATGGCCGTCTTTTTATGTAACAGGAAAGAGAGGAAAGTAATGAACGGATGGAAGATCGTGCTGGCATCTGCTTCCCCGCGGAGAAAAGATCTGCTTAAGCAGATTGGGATCGATCCGGTGGTGACAGCCAGCCATGTAAAAGAACAGATCACCTCAGACATCCCGGCGGAGGTCGTGATGGAGCTGGCTTCCCAAAAGGCAGCGGATATCGCAAGGACTGAGGGAGATAAAACCATCATCATCGGTTCGGATACCGTAGTTTCGATCCATGGTAAAATATTAGGAAAGCCGGAAAGCCATGAGGAGGCTGCCGGGATGATCCGGGAAATTTCCGGGCATTCCCATCAGGTTTATACGGGAGTCTGTCTGATCTGGAAGAACCG
>USQV01000080.1 GCA_900556965.1 uncultured Clostridium sp. | reverse complement strand
GCACATGATACAAATGGTCTTTATCACTGGGGAAATTTATAAATTTACGTCCCAGGATAGTGCCATCTGCACTCATGATGCTGCAGACTGCATCCGTATTGATCCCTAGATCAACGCTGCATATCACCTGCTCTTTTACCTCTGTTTTTGATAAGCTTACTTCCTCTGTGTATGAAAACCGAAGGAAATATTTATGATGTTTCTTTTCCAAAGTAGGGGCAGATGCCTTTTTACCACTCCATTTTTTTCGCAGATATTCCATATCGTTATGAAGTAATTTTACCTGAAACCACTTCCACTCACGCCCATCAAACAACTTTAAATGTGCCACATCTTCTCCCGGTTCTGCTTCCTTATACATGACATCCCGATAAAATACCGGCATCGCATGATTCTCACAGACCAGCTTCGGCTTTCCCCTCAGTTCTCCCTTTTCCCACAAACTAAGGCGTGTTTGATAGGAGGACACCGCTCCGAGGGCATGTTGGATCGCTGATCTTCTCAGATAGGAGGGCATCTTAGGAAAGTGACGGTCAAACAGAAATCTGGCATGATTCTTTTTTGTTTCATGCACCAGATGTTCCGCTTCATTAAAGCGTTTTTGCGGATTCCTGATTTCGGAAAGTTCTTCCCAGGTCTCTGCATACACCGGAATCAGATAGGAAACTGCTTTCCGGAAAATATCCAGCGTAGAGCGGAGCGGTATATTCTTTTTATTAATTTCTACTCCATAGCTGGATACAATTTGCATAAAGTTCCCTACTTTCTTTTTTCCTTCTCTTTTTGTCCCTCAATATATGCCATTACCTGATCCCGGCTTCGGTCACTTACGGTAACTGCACAATAGGATGGATTCCTTAAATGTCCTCTGCAAGCTCATACAGCATCCTTTTACATTCTGCATCTATCCCATTCTTCAGAACCTGTTTTCGATATTTCGTGCACCAGACAAGATGGTACTGTAAAGAATACACATATCCTCTACCATATGAAAGTGCATTTCCCGTAATAGTAAATATATCTTTTTCCATGTTTTAATTATATCATATGTTTCTATATATAGCAAACACTAGTTCTGTTTTTTACAAGAAGATTTGGCACACCTAACTCATCACTAAAGTAACGAGAATGCGGTGTGCCGTTTTTCAACCGGCCTTCCTGCAAGTCCATAACCATACCATTGTCCATAATGATATTCCTGTCTGGGGCTGCACATTTCCTGAACTGCTTTTCGGCTAATGATCCTGCCATTATCCGTTTTTCCTTCATTCATATACATCCGAACATATTTTTTCATGTCCCGGATCGTAGATTTAATCGCTCCGCCGCCCATCAAGACAAATGCGTTATCGTAGAAATCACGGCTGCATTCCCTTACATTATTTCTGTGAATATATAATTCCGTACAATTTTCATCTTCTGAAGGTTTTATAAATTCACAAAAAGTCCTGTCCATTCCGAGAGGCCGAAGAATATGGTCGCGGATATATTCTCCGTAAGAGTTCCTATCTCCCATACGGTGAATGATTTCTGACGAAATTCCATAACCATCATTACAATAGCTCATATAGCGTCCGGGCTCGCAAAGTCTATTCTGCTGCTCGTTAAGCCGCTTACAAACCAGATCCAATCCTTTATCTGCAAGCTGCTCATCATATTGAATCAGTTGTTTCCAAAATGGAAACAACTGCGGCAAACGGCAAGCGGTATAATACCAACTACTACAATCTGGATGCCATTATCGCTGTCGGATACCGTGTAAACTCCAGAAAAGCCACCATGTTCCGCATTTGGGCAAACCGGGTATTAAAGGAGTTCATCATCAAGGGTTATGTAATGGATGACGCACGGCTGCGTGAGCCGGAAAACTTCTTCGTCTCGAATGTCCGAAACAGGCTAAAGCCCATAACAAATACAGCCGATGGAGTAACGGAAGGTTACCTCATCGGCTGTTTTGGATTCTTAATGTACTCTCTCACCACCACCTCCAGCACGCTCCCGGCAATGCATCGTGCTTTATCCGAGATCGTAAAGCAATTGGCAAGCTCCTCTTTTCGCGGATCGATGTCAGCCACCTTAAAGCCCTTTGTTACCTGATACCCATCCCGCAAAAGCCCCCGGACGATGCCGGAAAATGCGGCTGTAAGCGGTGTGGCAGTCCCGTCATTTCCTATGACCGCAGCGACCGGTGCTCCGGCCTCCACAATGTCCCCGATCCCTGCATAGCCCTTAAAGGTACCTTCCACCGGGGCATGAAGCACTCTTTCCTTGGCATATCCGCCGACCATGCCGGGAATCCCCGTATTGGGAGCCGCCATACCGGAATAAATTACGCGCCCCAGATCATGGCCTCTCTTGGTTTCGATCACCACATCCACATCTTTTCCCGCGCAGAAGCCGGGGCCTAAGCCTATCGTTAAAGGCGCCATTTCTCTATGTGTGCCCAGATTTCTTTTTGCTAAGATCGCATCGATGACCACACGGGGATGAAGCATGTCTATCGACGCTCCTTCCGGATCCACGAGGACCGGAACCGCGCCGCTTTCGATAATTTTCTCCGCCTGTTCCCATGAAAAGATCCGGATCGCCTTCATTCCCTCCACGATTGCCTCACCGTCATACACTGCCTCGCAGACAGAAACCTGACGGCGGATCGCGGCAGGCATCTTTGTTTCCAGTACCAGCACCTTAAATCCGCATGACCAAAGCCTGTGGATCGTTCCGGTTGCCAGATCTCCTCCGCCGCGGACTATGATCCAACTGCTTTTCATAAATATTCTGTTCCTCTCTCTCTAAAAGCTGTCAGCATACAGCTATATATCCCTTTCTTCTCCAGAAGCCTGCGGATCCTGCTGCCGATACTAAGAAGCTCATCCCCGTCGCAGGGATTTAACATCACACAGTAATTTCTGGTTCCTACATTTTTTTTCGTTCCAAGATCGGATGCCAGAAACTCGGCTGCAAGCTCCGGGGTCAGCCGCTCATCCGGATGACAGCCGAAGCTTTTTTGCGCCTCCTCCAGCCGGAAGCAGACCTCCCTAAGGGGTCGTCCCACACTCCGGATCCCCATAACCCCGACCACCGTGTCACACTCCTTAAGGAGCACCGGCTCATGGGCGGCAGGAACCTTGCACGGCATCCGCTTTGCTCCGTCTGCCTCGATCAGTACAACCTCCGCCATGTCAAAATACAGACTGCGCTCCGGTTCGGAAAGACCCGTTATTTTTTTAATATCCGCAGCTGCTGCTCCCGGCTCTGTGCCGACTACTGCATAGGAGCCTGACTGCCACAGCCGCCTTACTTCCTCCTCGTTTTTTGCCCACAGTGTTTTGTCCGGCATCTCGATATGGGTCGTAGTCGTCACAAGCGTCTTAAGCCCCCGGGCCGCAAAGGCTGCTGCCAGTGTATACATTGCCGTCGTCTTTCCTCCGGCACCGACGAAGGAAATAATGCGGCTGTTTCTCTCTGCAAAGTAATCCAGCATATCCATGATACCGCCGCCTCTTTTCCGTTACAAAATCTCAGGTCACCATTACCGGTTTTCGGGTTCCTTTGTTTCACGGACAAAATCGCCGTGGACACCGCCGGTCTTATTTAAAAGGCGGATGTCTGTGATCTCCATATCCTTCTGGACTGCCTTACACATGTCGTAGATCGTAAGAGCGGCCGCCGACACCGCGGTTAATGCCTCCATCTCCACACCGGTCTTTCCGCTGCAGGAAACCTTCGCCAGAATACGGATCCGAGATCTCTCCTCCTCCGTCTCAAAGGAAAGGTCGATGCCGTCAAGCAGCATCGGATGGCACATGGGAATAAGCTCCGAGGTCTTCTTCGCTCCCATGATCCCGGCGATCTGGGCCACGGTCAGCACATCTCCCTTTTTGATACCGCCTGTTTTTACCAGCCGGAGGGTTTCCGGAGAGACCTTAATGAATCCCTCTGCCACAGCAGTCCGCTCTGTTACCGGCTTTTCTCCTACCGAAACCATTCTCGCATACCCCTGATCGTTAAAATGGGTAAATTCCTTCTCCTCTGCCATTCTTTGCAGCACCTCCTTTGTTTTTCCGAATATCTCCTTTTTCCCCTGCCGGATCACCAGAAGCTCCTCGCTGAAGCAGGCAAGCTCCTCTAAGCTGTGGGATACAAGGATCATTGTACCCTCATAGTCCTGAAGCATCTCCTTAAGCTCCCGCATCAGTTCTCCCTTAAGCCCTCTGTCAAGGGCAGAGAACGGTTCATCCAAAAGCAGCATGTCCGGCTCATAGGCCATGATCCTTGCAAGCGCCGTCCTCTGCTTCTGACCGCCGGACAGCTCACCCGGAAGACGTTTTTCCAGACCTTCAAGGTGAAACTTTTGCACCATCTGCCGGATCCGTTCCTCTTTTTCCCTTCGGTCTCCCTTAAGACCGGCGCCGATATTTTTTTCCACGCTCATCGTCGGAAACAGGGCATAATTCTGAAACAGATAGCCGATGCTTCTTTCCTGCGGCCTGCGGTCGATCCTTTTCTCTTTATCATAGACTGTGGTTGTGTCTAATATGATCTGGCCGGAATCCGGTGTTTCGATACCGGCTATGCACTTTAGGGTCATGCTTTTTCCGGCTCCGGATTCTCCGAGGATCCCGAGCCGTTTAGAGGCACTTTCAAATTGAAGCTCCAGCCGGTAAGCCTCCAGCTGTTTTTTTATATCGACGTACAGGCTCATTTTATCATCCCCTCGTTTTATCTCAGCAGCTTCATGATAAATGTATTTTACCAGCGCTTTATATGCCTCATCTGTTTTCCCGATATCAGATTGACTAAGATCGTGATCATGAGGGCAATGGCCAGCACCACCGCGACCCATAAGCCGGCTGTTTTGTAATCTCCGTCCTGGATCACCATGGCAATCTTCTGGGAGATGGTCGCTGTCTTTCCGGGGATATTTCCCGCCAGCATGGAGGTGGCCCCATATTCTCCCATTGCTCTTGCAAAGGTCAGCATGGTGCCGGAAGCGATCCCCGGCCCGGAGGTGGGGATCACGATCCTCCAGAAGATCTCCGTTTCTGACATGCCGAGAGTTCTTCCCGCATGAATCAGATCAACATCGATCTGCTCAAAGGCGGCTCTCGCATTCCGATACATCAGCGGAAAGGCGATCACCGTTGCCGCGATCACACAGCCAAGCCACGACTGCACGATCCGAATATCAAAATTCTCATACAAAAACATTCCCAGCGGACGGCGTCTGCTGAAAAGCAGAAGGAGAAAGAATCCGGCTACCGTCGGAGGGAGCACCATGGGAAGCGTTAATATCCCATCGACCACCGCCCGCCGCTTCGGTGTCATCCGGATCACGCTCCTGGCTGCATATATCCCAAGAAAAAATGATAAAAGTGTTGCCGCAAACCCTGTTTTCAGAGAAATGAACAGCGGGCTCCAGTCAAGCCCCTTCCAGATTTCCATGGTGTTTTCCTCCTGATTCTTGTAACGCGGACATTCGCAATCCGCTTCGCTACTTGCTCATGAACGCAGTTGCTTCGCGATCTGTCAGTGGAAGCTTTCAACTCCCACTGACATAAGCATCC
>USQV01000079.1 GCA_900556965.1 uncultured Clostridium sp. | reverse complement strand
GCATAACGGATGCCGTCCGCCAAAACGTAGAAGAGTCTAATTAGGAGGAAAGAAAATGGCAGTTGATAGAGTTCCTGTTCTTAAAAGATGCAGATCCCTTGGTCTTGATCCCATTTATTTAGGAATAGATAAAAAATCCAACAGAGAATCCAAAAGAGCAAACAAGAAGATCAGCGAATATGGTCTTCAGTTAAGAGAAAAGCAGAAAGCTAAATTCATCTACGGCGTACTTGAGAAACCTTTCCGTAACTACTACGAGAAGGCAGAGCGTTTAAGCGGACAGACCGGTGAGAACCTGATGATCCTCTTAGAGCGCAGACTTGACAATGTACTGTTCCGTATGGGCTTCGGAAGAACAAGAAAAGAGACAAGACAGATCGTTGACCACAAGCACGTTCTTGTTAACGGCAAGTGCGTAAACATCCCGTCCTACCTTGTTAAGGCCGGAGACGTTATCGAAATCAAAGAAAAGCATAAAGGTGACAACAGATACAAACTGGTCCTTGAAACCACAGGCGGACGTCTTATCCCGGCTTGGTTAGATGTTGATCAGGAGAATCTGAAGGGTACTGTTAAGGCACTTCCGACAAGAGAAGAAATTGACGTTCCTGTAAACGAGATGCTCATCGTCGAGTTATACTCCAAATAAAAATGATTCACCGGAGCGGAGGTCTCCTCCGCTTCGTGGCATTCTTCAAAGCATACCCAAAAGGAGGGGCTTTTTGTGTTCGATTTTGAGAAACCAAACATTGAGATTGCTGAAATTTCCGAAGATAAGAAATATGGCAAGTTTGTCGTAGAGCCGCTCGAGAGAGGTTACGGCACGACTCTGGGTAATTCCCTGAGAAGAATCATGCTTTCTTCTTTGCCGGGTTCTGCTGTCAGCCAGGTGAAAATCGACGGAGTCCTGCATGAGTTCAGTTCCATCCCCGGTGTAAAGGAAGATGTAACTGAGATCATCATGAACGTCAAATGCTTAGCAATTAAAAATAACAGCGATACAAATGAGCCGAAAACTGCATATATCGAGTATGAAGGAGAAGGTGTTATTACAGCTGCTGATATTCAGACAGATGCAGACATCGAGATCCTGAACCCGGAGCAGGTTATCGCCACTTTAAGCGGCGGCGCAGATAGCAAGTTCTATATGGAGCTGACTATTACAAACGGCCGCGGTTATGTAAGCGCTGATAAAAACAAGAGTGATGACCTTCCGATCGGAGTTATCGCCGTGGATTCCATCTACACACCTGTTGAGCGTGTTAATATGTCTGTTGAAAACACCCGTGTGGGCCAGATGACAGACTATGACAAGCTTACATTGGAAATCTACACAAACGGTACACTTGATCCGGATGAGGCTGTCAGCCTTGCTGCTAAAGTTTTAAGCGAGCATCTGAATCTTTTCATTGACCTTTCTGAAAATGCCAAGACTGCAGAGGTAATGGTAGAGAAGGAAAACAATGAAAAAGAAAAAGTTCTTGAGATGAATATCGACGAGCTGGAGCTTTCCGTTCGTTCTTATAACTGTCTTAAGAGAGCCGGTATTAATACCGTTGAAGAACTTTGCAGCCGCACTTCCGAGGATATGATGAAGGTTAGAAACCTTGGCAGAAAGTCCTTAGAAGAAGTCCTTGCAAAGTTAAAGGAGCTGGGCTTACAGCTCAATTCCAGCGACGAACAGTAGTTGTGATACAATTACCCGGATGGTAAGTCCAAAGGTGCACAGACGGGCGTAGAACGACTCATTATGGAAAAAAGGCAGCAGTCCAGTAAGACCAAAGAAGCGTGGACGGCTGTTCCACAAATGGAGGAGAATAATCATGGCAGGTTACAGAAAACTTGGTAGAACATCTGATCAGAGAAAGGCTATGCTCAGAAGCCTTGCTACAGCTCTTATCAACAACGGCAAGATCGTTACAACTGAAGCCAGAGCTAAAGAAGTAAAGAAGATCGTTGAGGGCATGATCGCTCTTGCAGTAAAAGAAAAGGATAACTTTGAGACGGTAAAGGTTACCGCTAAGGTTGCCCGTAAAGATGCTAACGGCAAGAGAGTTAAAGAAGTAGTTGACGGAAAGAAAGTAACTGTTTACGATGAAGTTGAGAAGGAGATCAAAAAAGATATGCCGTCCAGACTTCATGCAAGAAGACAGCTGGCTAAGACTCTTTACGGAGTAACTTATGTTCCGGAGACACTTGCAGGCAAAAAGAAAAACACCAAGAAGATCGATCTTACCGGTAAGTTATTTGATGAGATCGCTCCGAAGTACGCTTCCCGTAACGGTGGTTACACAAGAATCGTTAAGATCGGTCAGCGTAAGGGTGATGGCGCAATGGCAGTTCTTCTTGAGTTGGTTTAATCTCAGGGTGAGAATAAACGATCAGTGAACTGATAAATTGACGATATAAGGCAGACAATCGCGAGGAAATCCTTCTTTTCGATGTCTGCCTTATTTTTGCCTTATTTTTGCCTTAAATTCCCCTATTTTAGCCCGTAATTGAAAGAATATCTTAAGTTGACGCAAGCTGCAGAGTACGGGTATAATGGAAATAGAAAAGCAGAGGAAGCATTCCCGTTTCTGAAACTGAAAGGTGTATGCAGCTTTTATAGAAAGTGGGGGAGTATAATGAAACAACGAAAAGGGAAAAGATCATTTATTAAGAGAAGAATGTGCAGCCTGTTTCTGGCGCTGGTCTTACTGATCGCCTTTAGGGTGCAGCCTGCTTTTGCAGCAACCTCTTACGTCAGCAATATAAGCATTACGCTGAATGTTGATCCGGTACCTGGTGAGTCGCTTCCGGGCTTAAGCGTGGGCTATATCGGGGACGACTGTGATGTTATGATCTCAAATAACAGTAAATACGATATCAAGTCAGCAAAATGGTCGGTAAGCAAGGAAGAAGTAAAGCTTGGCGGTAAGTATACAATGAAGATCACACTGGAGGCGATAAACGATTATCGTTTCAATTCCAGTTATTCGTCCTCTAAGGTTACGGTAAAGGGCGGAACCTTCGTAAGCGCCCAAAAACAGAGCTCTACAAAGCTTGTTGTAACCGTAAAGACAAAAGAGGCCAAGGGTACCTTAGAGAGCCCTGAGGAGGCTTATTGGGTCAACTACAGCTATGGCCGCGATAAATTTGGCTATGCAAAATGGGAAGATGTGGACAATGCAGCTTATGATGTGTACCTCTACAGAGGTTCAAAGGTGATCAAGAAGGTAACGGATCTTCACAGCACCACCTACAATTTTTACCCCTACATGACTTCAAAGGGAACATACTCCTTTACCGTGCGTTCGATCCCGGTAAATTCAGAGGTGGGCAAATTTGCCAGCCGCAGTGAATGGACAAATTCCGACGAAATCTATATCGATGAAGATGAAGTTTCCGACGGTACCGGAAAGGATTCAGGAAGCTCAAAGCCGGGATATAAACCGGGAAATCCGGGAAATCAGGATAAGCCGGAAACAACACAGGTCGGATGGATCTTATACGGTGATAAATGGTACTTCCGCTACCCGGATGGAACCTATATTACTTCCACATGGGCACGGATCGGCGGCGTCTGGTATCTGTTCGATGATGCAGGCGTGATGCAGACCGGCTGGAAACTCTGCGACGGAAATTATTATTTTATGGATGCAAGCGGTGCAATGAGGACCGGTTGGCTGTATAATAATGATGCATGGTATTATCTTCTGGAGGACGGTCGGATGGCCACCGGCTGGATCCAGACCGGAGAGCTGATCTATTACCTTTACAGCAACGGTGCCATGGCCACCGGCTGGCAGAGTGTAGACGGAAATATCTATTACTTCTATCCGGACGGCCACAGGGCAACGAATGAGGTTATTGATGGCTTCTACGTAGATGCAAATGGAATATGGATCAGGCCATAGACCGGATCTGGGTTATAGAGAGGGATGAGTTAAAATGAAAAAAAGCAGTCTTATTAAGAGCTTTGCCGGTGTGATGCTTGCCGGAACGATCTGTATGCTCGGTACGGTGCCGGCTTTTGCTGCCGGATCGATCAACTATATCAGCCTTAAGCTGGCAAACAGGCTGGAAACAGGGGAGATACTGGAGCCGGAGATATCCTGCAGAAGCAACGGGATTTCCATTGATTCCGTAACGTGGAACAGCGATGTGGAGAAGTGGAAGCCCGGAAAAAAGGTGACGGCAACAGTTGTTTTATCCAGTGATGACGGAAACGAGTTTTTATCCGGCTACAATTCAAGCTCATGCCGCGTTTCCGGAGGCAATCTTACCTCCGCAAAGGGATCCGGGACATCTGCTGAGGTGAAGGTAAGCTATTTACCTGTCGTTGAGCTGGATTCCCCGGATGAGGCCGGTTGGAGCGTTTCCGATAAAAAGAAGGCAGTCTGGAGAAAGGCTGACTATGCCACGGCATATCAGATCAGGCTTTATCGGGATGATGACTACCTCAAGGGCTTTACGGTGACAGGAACATCAAAGGATCTTTCGCAGTATATGACGAAGGAGGGTCATTACTACTATGAGATCCGTTCCATCGGTAAGACGAAGGAGGAGGCAAAATACAGAAAAGCCAGTGAGTACCTTCTCTCCTCCAATCAGCCCCTTACAGACCTTGGCGATACAGATGGACGATGGAGGATCCGCAACGACGGAAAGAGATACCGCAAAGCTGACGGAAACTACGTTGTCAGCCAGTGGTATCGGATCAATGACCAGTGGTATTACTTTGACTCGGAAGGATATGCATTGAGCGGCTGGATCTTGACAGACGGAAAGTGGTATTATCTTGGTGAAGACGGAGTCATGCTTACGGGCTGGCAGAAGATCAAGGATATCTGGTATTACCTGAACGCCGATGGCTCTATGGCGGTCGGATGGGTAATGGCAGAGCCGGGTAAGTGGTACTATATGAACCCGGACGGCTCTATGGCGGCCAATGCGGTAGTGGACGGAAAGCATCTGGATTCTACCGGATACTGCGTAGATTGGAATTAAATCGATTAAAGATAAGAGCGGGGGCGCTGCAGGAATTGCGGCGCTCCTCTTGGCATTTATGCGTAGTGTTTACCCGATATTTATGGAAAGATTCCACGTAATTACTCTTGACGAACGGGGGAATATCAACTAAACTCTATAGACATGTAAACAATCTAACCAAATCAAGCAGCAATGCGGATTGCGAATATCCGCTGGACGAATTATGATGCCGTATATACGGCTGATGCATATCCTTTTCGGGAGGAAAAATACTTATGGGAATCATACGGGCGGTCAATCTGATATTTGACTATATCAGACATGACGAGGAGGAAGATAAGGACGAGATAAACCATGCTCTGCGGGGCGTTTCGCTTGATATTAAAGAGGGCAGCTTTGTGGCGATCCTTGGACATAACGGATCCGGAAAATCCACATTTGCCAAGCTCATGAACGGCATACTCCTTCCATCGGAGGGCACGGTCTATATCTCCAATATGAAGACCAGTGATGAGGAACACCTTTGGGACGTAAGAAAAACAGCCGGAATGGTGTTTCAGAATCCGGATAATCAGATCATAGGAAATATCGTTGAGGAGGATGTCGGGTTCGGCCCCGAGAATATGGGTGTCCCCACAGACGAGATAT
>USQV01000078.1 GCA_900556965.1 uncultured Clostridium sp. | reverse complement strand
CTCTGCAAGGAGAGAGCAGTGTACCTTCACCGGCGGAAGTCCGTCAAGAGCTTCCATAACCGCCTTATTTGTTACCTGCATAGCCTCCTCGATGGTTTTTCCCTTTACCATCTCTGTAGCCATGCTGCTGGTGGCAACGGCAGCGCCGCAGCCGAAGGTTTTAAACTTGCAGTCCTTGATGATGTGGCTCTTATCATCGATATCGAGATATATCCTCATGATATCTCCGCACTTTGCATTTCCTACTGTTCCGACTCCGCTGGCGCCCTCGATCTCTCCTACATTTCTCGGATGCTGGAAATGATCCATTACTTTATCTGAATACATAAATTTTTCTCCTTTTCATCATACGGTCTTTTGGTTATACCGCCTTTTCGTCTGTCCGTTTTACTTATCTTGCTTCCTTTTTTTCTCTGCTTTTCACAAAATCCTCGTAAAGCGGAGACATGGAACGAAGTTTTTCAACGATCTGCTTAAGTTTATCCACTGTATAGTCTATATCTTCTCTGGTCGTCTCATCACTTAAGGTCAGTCTGAGAGAGCCATGAGCGATCTCGTGCGGCAGTCCGATCGCTAAAAGCACATGGGACGGATCTAAGGAACCGGAGGTACACGCAGATCCGGAGGAGCCGCAGATCCCTGCCATATCTAACATGATAAGAAGGGACTCGCCTTCGATAAACTGGAAGGAAAAGTTTGCATTATTGGAAAGTCTCTGTGTCGGATGCCCGTTCAGCCTTGTGTAGGGGATCTCCGTCATTACGCGGTGGATCAGGTGATCACGCAGCTCAGTCTCCTTTGTTCTTACTGCATCGATCGTTTCCTGAGCGAGGGAAACTGCCTTTCCCATTCCCACGATACCCGGTACGTTTTCAGTTCCGGCGCGGCGTTTTCTCTCCTGTGCGCCTCCGTGGATAAAGGAGCGGAGCTTCAGGCCCTTTCTGATATAAAGGAAGCCGACTCCCTTCGGTCCGTGGAATTTATGTGCGCTGGCGCTTAACATATCAATATGGTATTCATTCACGTTGATCGGCTCGTGACAGTACGCCTGTACGGCATCGGTATGGAAAAGGATACCGTTTGCCTTTGCAATCTCACCGATCTCACGGATCGGCTGGATCGTACCGATCTCATTATTAGCAAACATCACGGAGATCAGGATCGTGTCCGGACGGATCGCCTTTTTAAGCGCCTCCAGACTTACCACGCCGTTTTCATCTACGGGCAGGTAGGTCACCTCATAGCCATGCTGCTCTAAAAACTGGCCGGTGTGCAGGATCGCGTGATGCTCAATCTGTGTTGTGATTATGTGTTTTCCCTTGGAGGCATACGCATCAGCAGCTGCCTTTAACGCCCAGTTGTCTGATTCGGTACCGCCATTAGTAAAATAGATCTCATTTTCATTTGCGCCTAAGGAATTTGCGATTGTTTCCCTGGCATGGGCCATTGCCTTTTTGCACGGTGTGGAAAAACTATACACCGAAGATGGATTTCCATAATACTCCGTATAATACGGAAGCATTGCCTCCACAACCTCAGGACGAACCTTCGTTGTAGCCGCGTTGTCAAGATAAATCAACTTTGTCATAAATCCGCCTTTCTGTAAATACAGGTTAAAAGCCTCATCTACACTTATTCTATGTTTCCTTTTTCCGGAAACCATTCTACATTATATATGATATTCCGCATTAATTTCAACCGGAATCAATAATTTTAAGAAAAATATAATAATATTGAGATTCATTTTCACATATACTTTCCGCAAAGGTCTCTAAAAGGAGGCTCTATGCGTGACGACTTCCGCTCCCATCGCCTTCTGATCGGAACATTGATACTCACTGCCTCCGGGATATTCTCAAGAGTCCTCGGCTTCTTCTACAGGATCTTTCTGTCCCGCAGGATCGGTGCGGAAGGACTTGGCATCTATCAGATGATCTTTCCTGTTTACGGAATCTGCTTTTCTCTCTGTGCCGGCTCACTGCAGACAGCCATCTCCCGCTTTACTGCCGCAGACCGTGCCCATGCCGGGAGGACTCTGCTCTCGGGACTTTTTCTCTCCCTCTCGCTGTCGCTTGCCTTTGCGGGACTTATCCTGCATTTTTCTCAGCCCATTGCAGTATATATTCTCCATGAGCCCCGCTGTGCGCCCCTTTTATCCATCATGGCCCTCGCTTTTCCCTGTATTTCTGTTAATGCCTGTATAAGCGGCTATTATTATGGAAAGGAGCTGGTCGCGATCCCCGCGGTTTCCCAACTTGTGGAGCAATGTATCCGTATTTTTGCTGTCTGGTTTACCGCCTGTATCCTGATAAGCCGTGAGAGACCTATTACCGTACAGCTCGCCGTGATCGGACTTGCAGCCGGTGAAGCCGCCTCCGCTCTCTTTACCGCCTTATCGTATTTCATTCTTCACGGCATTCCGACAGTTGGGAGGGTACAGGAGCTCCATCCGGTCATGATATCCCTGACGTCCATGGCGCTCCCCCTCATGGCAACACGCCTTGTCATGAATCTCCTCCAGAGTGCCGAGACCATATTGATTCCCGGAAGGTTAAGCCTTTTCGGGCTTACCCACACACAGTCCGTCAGTATTTACGGTGTACTCACCGGAATGGCAATGCCCTTTATCCTCTTTCCTTCCGCTATCGTAAACTCTCTGGCCGTCGTTCTCCTTCCGAATATTGCCAGACAGCAATCCTGCGGAAATCAGCCCGCCATTTCCCGGCGCGTTTCCATGTCCCTTCGATACAGCCTCTATATGGGGATCCTGTGTGTAGGGATCTTTGCTGTATTCGGAGAAACACTGGGGCTTCAGGTATTTAAAAACCGGGATGCCGGGACTTTTATCTCCATTCTTTCATGGCTCTGCCCGTTTCTCTATCTTGCGACCACAATGGGAAGTATTTTAAATGGTCTCGGAAAGACAAATACGACCTTTCTTCATCATATAGCCGCGATGCTTTTAAGGCTTGCCTTTGTCTTTTTCGGCATCCCGCGCTTTGGGATCCGGGCTTTCCTGTGGGGAATGCTGGCGGGAGAGCTTCTTTTGGCCCTGCTGCATTATATATCTCTTTTGCGGCTTGTTTCCTTTTCCCGGAACGTGTGGGAAAATCTGATAAAGCCCATAGCCTGCATACTGGCCGCCTTGGGGATCTTCCGTCTTCTGCCCGGTTTTTCAACACCCTCCGGGGGAATGGCCGCACTGTTTATCACCCTTTTAAAGATCACATTTGTATGCAGCTGTTATCTTCTGTTTTTGCTCCTGCTCCACAAAGAGTCTTCGTAAAGCCCGCCCCTAAAGACAGCTATCCGGCTTCTACTCATCAAAAACCACCGTTACATAGTAGCCCCGATCATTCTGTATAATCTCCTTCACCACTCCCTTTCGGCTCTTAAGCCTCTCATTGAACCGAAAAAGCCCGGACATTGCCACTGCCGGCTCGATCATATAGTTTACGTTAACCGGTGTCATCGATTCGCTGATGTCCACGGTCTGTCCTTCCTTTACGAGGCCCGGCCGCTCCATTTTAAATACCACTTCTCTCATATTTCCCATCCTTTCGAGATAAAATACGGGCCGGCAGTTTTTAAACCGCAGGCCCTGTATTCTTTCCTGTTATTTTCCTTCGTATACGATCGCTGATTCCACGTTATATCCGGCAAGCTTTTTTCTGCCCTCAAGGCCTGCCAGCTCCATAACAAAGCAGATCTTAACCACCTCGCCGCCAAGCTCCTCGATCAGCTTTGCAATTGCCTCAACGGTGCCTCCCGTGGCGATCAGGTCATCAATGATAACAACCTTCTGACCGGGCTTTATGGAATCTCGGTGCATCTCGATTCTTCCGGTCCCATATTCTAAGGCATATTCCCGGGATACGGTCTCTCTGGGAAGCTTGCCCGGCTTTCTTGCCAGAACAAATGACTTATTAAACTCATAGGCTACCGGCATGCCAAAAATAAAGCCTCGGGATTCCGCTCCGACCACTACGTCAAAGTCAACATCCTTCAGCATCTCCAAAAGCGTATCAATTGCCAAATGCAGTCCGTCCTTATCCTGCAGGATCGAGGTCACATCTCGGAAAATAATCCCAGGACTCGGAAAATCCGGTATACTTACTACATAATCTTCAAGTTTTTTCATTTTTATTTCCGTCCTTTCTAAAACTAACACTAGCATAGCACAATTCAATTCTTATGACAACAGGCATATTTCCGGACATGTCGGCATACATTTCTCTATGTGGGCTCAGCCCGCCTAAGGAGAGTGTATCTGCAATGAAAACAAATCGTCTATCACGTTCCGTGCGCATCATCCTCATACAGCTTCTTATCCTTTTTTTCCTCACCCTGTCCCTGTGCATAAAAAGCAGGCAGGCCGCTACCGAAAATGTCCTTCCCGTCCAAAAAGAAAGCTTTATCCGATGGGTAGATTTTACAATTCCGGCAGAGGTCATGGAAAAGGCCCTCCGTCTTGATATCGATACCTGTCAGGATAAACATCATCTCGACTGGATCACCCTTCTTGCATGGCTTGGAGCACGATACGGAGGAGATTTTTCCCGTTTCCGACAGAAGGATCTGGAGGAAGCCGCTGCAAGGCTGTCCTCCGGAGAAGCAATAAGCGCCATGACTGCCGATATGAAATATTTTCCCTACTATCTGGAGGCGTACCGCGCAGTCCTTGGCGGTATGGTCGGCTATTTCCGACAGGAGATCGATGACCCGGAAAGCAGCCCGGAAAGCGGCAAAAGGATCTGGGTCACCAAATACGGGTTAAAGGATTTTTCTCCCATTGCAAAGGGCTTTCCCTACAGCGATTATGATGATTTCGGTGCATCCCGCTCCTACGGCTTTAAAAGGAAGCATCTGGGTCACGACATGATGGGGCAGGTAGGTACTCCTGTCATTGCCGTGGAATCCGGGTACGTTGAGGCCCTTGGCTGGAACAGATATGGCGGCTGGCGGATCGGGATCCGCAGCTTCGACCGGAAGCGGTATTATTATTACGCCCATCTGAGAAAGAACTATCCCTACCAGAGCGAGCTGAAGGTGGGGAGCGCGGTCACCGCCGGTGATGTCATCGGATATCTGGGCCGTACCGGATACAGCGACACAGAAAATACCAACAACATCGATACTCCCCACCTTCATTTTGGTTTACAGCTGATCTTCGATGAATCTCAGAAAGAAGGAAACAATGAGATCTGGATCGACTGCTACGAGATCGTAAAATTTCTTCAGATGAACCAAAGCCAGGTCATCAAGGTCGACGGGACAAAGGAATGGCGCCGGGTATACCGACAGGATGACAGTGCCGTACCTCCCATCAAACGGTTATGAGTGATCCCTTTTGCTGCTTGCCTGATTGGGTCAACCTCATCGTTCCCGGCATACTTATCCCTGCTGTCCGTCAGCTCAGGCACTCTGCCCCGGCTTTTATCTTCTCCACTTCTTCTGCCACCAGCTTTACATATTCCCCCAGCGGGAGCTCTTTACACCCCATTAAGAAGTGCTGGCACCGGTTCACCGGGATCAGCACTTTTTTTGCACTGCTCTGGCCGATGGCAACTGCCATCTTCGGTGTGATCTCTCCTAACAGTGAGTCTGCAATCACGATCCCCATCGGGCC
>USQV01000077.1 GCA_900556965.1 uncultured Clostridium sp. | reverse complement strand
TGAAGTCTACCGGTGAGTGCCTCGGAATCGCAAAGACCTTTAACGAAGCCCTCTATAAGGCATTCCAGGGAGCCAATATCAAGCTGCCCAAATATAAAAATATGATCATCACCGTCCGGGATTCCGATAAAGAGGAAATGGTAGATATCGCGAGACGCTTCAAGGAACAGGGCTACAGGATCTTCTGTACGGCCGGAACCGCCCGCTATCTGTACCAGAAGGGTGTGGTGACGATCCCGATCAGAAAGATCGAACAGGAGTCTCCGAACGTGCTCGATCTGATTCTCGGTCACGAGATCGACCTTGTTATCGACATTCCTGCTCAGGGTGCAGAGAGAAGTCATGATGGATTTATCATCAGAAGAAATGCCATTGAAACAGGTGTAACCGTATTGACAGCCATCGATACAGCGCGGGCCCTCGTGACCAGTATGGAAAACCGTGCAAATGAGTTAACCCTTGTCAACATTGCCAAGATATGATCTCTTATCGTCAATAAGCAATAAACAATTGATTTCGTGCATACTGTTTTCGGCAGTATGGACGATTTTGTATTTAGAACAATATTTATGCAAAAAACCTCTTTACAAAAGTATAAATATGCATTATAATGCATACCAGTTACAGAAATTCGAGAAAGAAAGAATTTGGTATACAAATACAGGAGGACAAAGATTATGAAAAAAAATGTATGGATCGCAATGATGGCAGCAATGGCAACAGCAGCAATGGCAGGCTGCTCCGCAAATAGCAAGGATGCAACAACAGCCGCCGCAACAACAGCCGCAACAACAGCCGCGGCGGAATCCTCAAAAGAGGAAGCACAGACAACAGCCGCAGCAGCAGAGGAAACATCAAAGGAGGCAGCCTCCGAGCTGGATCCGGATTGCAAGCTTGCAAAGGTTTTAAAAAGTGGTAAACTTGTAGTAGGTACCTCACCTGACTTTGCTCCGATGGAATTTAAGGATGTCAGCTCCGGTAAGACAGAATATGCCGGCTCTGATATGGAGCTTGCAAAATACATTGCCGAAAAGATGGGGCTGGAGCTGGAGATCAAGCCGATGGAGTTTTCAGCGATCCAGCAGGCAGTGGCTTCCGGAACGATCGATGCCGGAATTTCCGGATTTGCTTATACTGAGGAGCGTGCCGAGAACTACGGAACCTCTGCTCTTTACAACATAAAGACGGAAGATGAGGGTCATACCTGTCTGGTTCTGAAGGATAACGCAGACAAGTATAAGACAGCAGAAGACTTTTCCGGGAAAAAGGTTCTGGCACAGAATGCATCCTTACAGCAGTCCCTTGTAAATGCACAGCTCCCGAAGGATGTTAACTTCCAGCCGGTTACTACCATTACAGACGGAGTAATGATGCTGATCTCCGGCAAGGCAGACGCTCTTGCAGTTTCTTGGGATAACGGCGAAATGTTAAAGAAGGCTTATCCGGAGATCGCAATGACTGAGTTTAAGTTTGAGTCCGAACGTGAGGGCAATATCATTCTTATGAAAAAGGGTGAGGATGAGCTGATCTCAGCAGTCAATGAGGTGCTTGACGAGGTCAATGAATCAGGAATTTATGCACAGTGGACAGAGGAAGCGAAGGCACTGGCAGAAAAGCTTGGCCTCAGCAATAACTAGAATCAGAAAAAATAAAAGAGTTCGATAAGACAATGCACCGGTTCTTCCAAAGAAGTGCGGAAGGATCGGTGCCTGTATGGTCGGACCTGAGGAGAGAAAGGAGTATTCCTCTATGGAGTTTTTTAGTGTAATGGGTAAGGTCTGGTCCCAGTATTGGACTCTGTTCCTTCATGGCTTGGGCATGACCCTCTATATGGGCACCCTTACTGTATTGATAAGCAGCATATCCGGTTCGCTGATGGCGTTGCTTCGCCGCAGCAATTGGGGAATCGGAGAATTTAAGCCCTTCCGCTGGATCGCAGCAGTATTTGTTGAAGTGATTCGTGGAACACCGATCCTTTTACAGCTGTATTTCTTCTATTTTATGCTTCCCCAGTGGCTTCCGTTTTTAAATCTGAGTGAATTTACCTGTGTTATGATCGCCTGCTGTGTAAACTCCACCGCTTATGTATGCGAGATCGTCCGGGCAGGCATTCAGGCAGTGGATGTCGGACAGACCGAGGCAGCCCGTTCCCTTGGCTTAAACAGCAGACAGGCCATGATCCACATCGTTATCCCCCAGGCAGTAAAAAATATCCTGCCGGCCCTCTGTAACGAGTTTATCGCCATTGTCAAAGAGACCTCTCTGGCTTCCACATTCTTTATTGGAGAGCTTATGACCCAGTTTAAAACGATCAACGGAATTACCTTCCGTGTTCTGGAACCACTTACTATCGTAGGTATTATCTATTTCCTTGTGACATTTGTACTGTCCAAGCTGATCGCCGTACTTGAAAGGAGGATGAATGCAAGTGAGCGCTAATCAGAATGAGATCATCCGCGTTGAGGATCTGCATAAATCCTTTGGAAACCTTGCCGTTTTAAAAGGTGTAACAGAGCATATTTCCCGTGGCGAGGTCGTATCCATAATCGGGCCGTCCGGAGGCGGAAAAAGTACCTTCCTCCGCTGCTTAAATCTTCTTGAAACACCGAGCTCAGGCCATATTTATTTTGAGAATGTAGATATTACAGATAAAAATGTCGACATCAATCTTCATCGGCAGAAAATGGGTATGGTATTCCAGCATTTTAATGTATTTAACAATCTGACAGTCGGAAAGAACATTACCCTTGCTCCCACACTTCTCGGCAAGAAAACGCAGGCGGAGGCAAATGAGATGGCAAAGGAGCTCCTGAACAGAGTCGGACTTCTCGATAAGATCGATCAGTATCCGAAAAAGCTGTCAGGCGGACAGAAGCAGCGTCTTGCCATTGTCCGTGCCCTTGCAATGGAACCGGATGTAATGCTATTTGACGAGCCGACCTCAGCGCTGGATCCGGAAATGGTAGGAGAGGTGCTTCAGGTTATCAAGGAGCTGGTAAAGACAGGCATGACGACAGTTATCGTAACCCATGAAATGGGCTTTGCAAAAGAGGTATCTGACCGCGTATTCTTTATGGACGGCGGTATCATCGCAGAAAAGGGAAGCCCGGATCAGGTATTCAACCATCCTGAAAACCCGCGTACAAAGGAGTTTCTCAGCAAGGTATTGTATTAAAAATAGATATCAAACAGGAGGAAGATCATGACAGAGTCTAAGAAACAGGTTGTAAACTATATTGATGAAAAGGCTGATATTATCATCGACACATCAGACAAGATCTGGGATTACGCAGAGCTTTCCTTACGGGAATTTAAATCCGGTGACCTGTATGCAAAGGTGTTAAAGGAGGAAGGTTTTCAGGTAGAGCATCCGTTTTGCAATATTGAGACGGCATTCCGGGCTTCCTACGGCTCAGGAAAGCCGGTGATCGGAATCCTCGCTGAATATGATGCCCTGACCGGACTTTCGCAAGTTCCGGGTGCTGTGGAGCGAAAAGAGCTGATTGCGAACGGAAACGGACACGGTTGCGGCCATAACCTTCTCGGCGCCGGATCCATGGCAGCAGCCTTTGCCATCAAGCATTATCTGGAAGAAAAAGGAGAAGGAAGCGGAAAGGTGATCCTTTACGGCTGTCCCGGAGAGGAAGGAGCGGCTACAAAAGCCTTTATGGCACGGGATGGCGTATTTAAAGAGTGTGACGCTGCGCTTACCTGGCATCCGTCCAATGTAAATCAGGTGACATCAGGCACCTGCAATACATGTATCCAGACGGAGTACAAATTTACCGGTGTTGCTTCTCATGCAGCAGGAGCTCCGGATAAGGGACGTTCTGCACTGGATGCAGTGGAGCTTATGAACATCGGCGTCCAGTTCCTTAGAGAACACATGCCGGACAGCTCAAGGATCCATTATTCTATCACAGATGCAGGCGGAGACTCTCCGAATGTCGTACAGCCGAGAGCACAGGTCCTTTATATGGTACGCTCGGTATGGGCAAAGGATGCAATGGAGCTTCAGGAAAGAGTCGATCGGATCGCCCTTGCCGCATCTATGATGACAGATACGAAAATGGAGAAGAAATTTATCGACGGATGCTCGAATACCGTCCCGAACAAAACACTGGAAACATTGTTATGGGATAACTTTAATGGAATGGAGCTTCCGGTCTATACCGATGATGAGAAGGCCTACGCTAAGGCAATCTTTGATTCAGTTGAAATGAAGTCAAATGAGCTTCCGGGGGCTGAAACCTACGAGAGTGATGAGCTGTATGAATTTGTAGATAAGGCATCGGAGCATGGAACGACTCCGATGAATAATTTCCTGATCCCTTACTGGTATTCGGAAAAGCCCCGGATGGGTTCCACGGACGTGGGAGATGTAAGCTGGCTGGTACCTACAGCCCAGATCAATACTGCAACATATCCGGCTCAGGCACCGGGCCATTCATGGCAGAATGTTTCCTGCGGCCGTACCTCGATCGCCCATAAGGCTATGCTTCTTGCCGGAAAGGTCCTGGCGGCAACAGCGATCGATCTGATGGAGAAGCCGGAGTTACTTCAGGCTGCCAAGGATGAATACGAAAAGAAAATGAAACGATATGGCGGATATTTCTGCCCGGTTCCGGAAGGTGCAGTTCCGGTGGTTCCGGGAGAAAAAATGTAAAATAGAATCAGAGCACGAAAGCATCCGTGATCCCAAGCGTTATCAGCAAAAGGAAGGATGCAGCAAAGAGACCCAGAAAGACTGCGTAGACGGCACGATCGAACCAGTCCATCCCGGGTCTCTTTTCTTTTATTGTAACGAGAGCAGTCCTTACGATCAGAAGGGCCATGCCCAAAATTCCGGCTGCTGCAAGTAAATGTGCAAAATAACGGGAAAAGTATAAGAAATCCATATTCATATTCACGCCTCCTTTTGTTAAAGATCATATACTTTCCATGTAAAAAGGAAAGGGCGGAGGAGTAAAGATCATGTAAAAAATCGGAAAAGCTCCGGATGAAAAAAATGACAAAATAGATCAGATCTGGTGTATAATGATAGAAAGGATGATCGTGTAAAAGTATTATAAAGAGGGGACATTGCTTATGGAGTTCTATAGGATCCTGCTTGTGGATGATGAGGAGGAAGTCAGAAAGAGCATTATCAGAAAGATCGATTGGAATTCAGTGGGATTTACTGTAGTTGGAGATGCGGAAAACGGAGAGGATGCACTCGAAAAGGTCGAGCTTCTGGATCCGGATGTGGTGCTGACCGATATCCGGATGCCATATATGGATGGCCTGACCCTTTCCGAAAAGATCAGGCAGAAGTATCCGCTTACAAAGATCGTGATCTTTTCCGGATATGATGATTTTGAATATGCAAAACGGGCGATCAAGCTGAACGTTACTGAATATATACTGAAGCCGGTCAATGTGGAAGAACTGACTGCGATATTAAAAAAAATTAAAACAAATCTGGACGAGGAGATCGAGCAGAAAAGAAACGTGAATCTGCTGCGGGAAAACTATAGAAAAAGTCTGCCGATCTTAAGAGATCAGTTCTTAAAGGAGCTGATCAGCCGCCAGGTGGATCCCGCTATCATGAAGGACAGAATGCAGGAATACGAGATCCATCTGGAGGGAGCAAAAAAATGGATCGCATTGGCGGTGGATATCGGAAAGGAAAAGGAGCAGGATCTGGAGGCAATCCCTCTGCATGGTGAGAAGGCACTGC
>USQV01000076.1 GCA_900556965.1 uncultured Clostridium sp. | reverse complement strand
CCTCTGCCGGATTATGAGCGCCTGATCATGACGCTTGAGGGTGAGATGGAGCTCTCCCATAATGGAGGAGACATGCTCCGGCTTCCAAAGCTAAAGCCCCACAGCTTTGACGGGGCAGATAAGACCGTAAGCCGCGGCAAGGTCATAGATTTTAACCTGATGATGAGAAAGGGGCAGTGTGAGGGAATGCTCAGGCTGCTCCCTGAAACAGGAAATATGACAGCCATGAGCCTTACAGAAGGAATCTTATACTGCTTTAAAGGAAGCCTTTCTGTTTTTGCCGAAGGAGCCGGGGAAAAAAGCTTAAGCGAAGGCAATGCACTGAAATTTACAGGTCTCTCTCCGGAGGTGAGATTAAGCTGGAGGACACAGCCTGATACAATAGCAGTTTTTGCCGGAATCATAAATAATAATACTGGAGGAAAGAACAATGGGAAATAAACTGATCGAATGCGTACCGAATTACAGCGAAGGCCGTGACATGGAAAAGGTTGAAAAGATCGCGGACTGCTTCAGAGGGAAAAAAGGAGTAAGACTGCTGGATTACCAGACTGACCCGAACCACAACCGCTGCGTGATCACAGCGATCGGAGAGCCGGAGGCCCTTAGAGATGCCGTGATCGAATCCTTCGGAAAAGCAGTAGAGCTGATCGATATGACAAAGCACGAAGGCCAGCATCCGCGTATGGGCGCAGTTGATGTTGTTCCGTTTATTCCGTGCCGCAATACGACTCTGGAAGAAGCAGACGCAGTGGCGAAGGAAGTAGCAAAGACAGTCGGAGAAAAATACGGTGTTCCCTGCTTCCTGTACGAGGCATCTGCAACTGCTCCCCACAGAGCAAATCTTGCCAGCATCCGTAAGGGACAGTTTGAGGGAATGGCGGAAAAGATGAAGGATACCTCTATGTGGGCTCCGGATTTCGGACCGTCCACGATCCATCCGACAGCCGGTGTCAGTGCAGTCGGCGCAAGAATGCCGTTAGTTGCTTACAATGTCAACCTCGGAACCTCCAATATTGAGATCGCAAACCAGATCGCAAGACGAGTTCGCAATATTAATGGCGGATACCACTATATCAAAGCAATCGGCGTAATGCTGGAGGACAGAAATCTGGCTCAGGTTTCCATGAACCTGACAGATTATACAAAGACAGCTGTTTACCGTGCTTTTGAGGCGGTTAAGATGGAAGCAAAGCGGTATGGTGTTCCGGTTCTTGAGAGTGAGATCGTAGGCCTTCTTCCGATGCAGGCACTTGTAGACTGTGCAGAGTATTATCTGCAGGTAGCTAACTTTGACCCGGCACAGATCATGGAAAACAGGCTTCTTGAAGAAGAATAAACAGAAAAATCAGAATAGAAAGCAGGGAGCAAAAGAACAATGGGTGATTTAAAAGATCTGACAGTGGAACAGTTTACAGAGATAACCGCATCAGATGCCCCGGCGCCGGGCGGCGGAAGTGTGGCTGCTCTTGCCGGCGGCTTAAGCGCTGCTCTGGCAGAGATGGTGGCCAATCTGACGATCGGAAAAGCGAAATATGCAGAGGTGGAGGACGAGATGCGCGGTCTGTCTGCACAGGCAGAGGAGCTTAGAAAGACTCTGATCGACGCGATCCAGAAGGACAGTACCTCCTTTACTACATATATGGATGCACTGGCACTTCCGAAAAACACGGAAGAAGAAAAAGCGGTTCGCAGAGAAGCAATGCAGAATGGCTTAAAAGAAGCAGCCGGTGTACCTCTTGAGGTTGCAGAAACAGCGGCAAAGATCTTCCCGATCGCAGAAGCTGTTGTTAAGAGAGGAAATACAAATGCAGTTACAGATGGTCTTGTTTCTGCCATGATGGCGAGAACCTGTGTGCTGTCTGCACTGTTTAATGTAAAGATCAATCTTGGTTCTGTTAAGGATGAGGCCTTTGTTGCAGATATGTCTGCAAAGGTAAAGGCTCTGGAGGATGAGGCTATTTCAAAGGAGAAGGAGATCCTTAAGTCCTGCGGGCTGTCCGAAGCCATGAACCTGTAATTGATCCCCCACTTCTTTCCAATAAGATATTTGCCGCGTGATTCCGGTCAGCAAAGTTGACGTATTCCTATCAGAATCACTGCGCATCATCGCGGAGCGTTTAGCTCAGTCGGAGATCTAATTCCTACTGAGACAAATTTGCTGTTACTCACCACCGAAAAGAGGTGGGAGTCTTCTCGACTGAGATAACTGGACCACGTTCACTGATAGCACGCCCGGCCATGCGAAATAATCATAATGGCCGGTCGGATCAGCGGGGTGGTCCAGCTTTTTCCATAATATAAGCTTGTAAATTTAAGGTGGGAGAACAATAGAATGACAACATTAAAGAAACTATTCGGACCGGTGGACATGACCACGGGAACACCGTGGAAAAAGATCGCACTGTTTACGATCCCGATGATCATCGGAAACATTGCTCAGCAGCTTTATAATACCGTGGATAGTATCGTGGTAGGCAAATTTGTCGGTGACAATGCGCTTGCTGCCGTGGGAAGTGCAAGCCCGATTTTTAATCTGCTTCTGGTATTATTTATCGGTATCTCAGTGGGAACGAGCGTCATGGTATCCCAGTATTTTGGAGCAAAGGAGCGGGAGCAGCTCTCCAAAACGATCGGATGCTGTATCACATTAACTGCGATCGCATCTGTATTCATCATGCTGATCGGTTCCTTTATCGTCCGCCCTCTTTTAGAGCTTCTGCATACACCGGACAGCATCATCGACTGGTGTACCTCTTATCTTACCGTCCTGTTCTGGGGAATCTCCGGCGTTGCATATTACAATATTCTGAGCGGTGTTCTAAGGGGACTGGGAGACTCTGTTTCCGCCCTTCTCTATCTTCTGGTTGCCACAGTCATCAACATTGTTCTGGATCTCTGGTTTGTAGCCGGGCTGGGACTCGGTGTGTTCGGCGTAGCTCTCGCTACAGCGATTGCACAGGCGATATCGGCCCTTCTCTGTTTTATCAAGCTCTCAAGAATGCAGGAGCTCTTTGACATGAAGCCTAAATATCTGCGGGTGGACGGAGAGCACACGATGACTATGATCCGTTTAGGACTTCCCTCCGGACTGACTCAGGCCATATTTTCCATGGCAATGATCATTGTCCAGTCCCTGACGAACAGCTTTGGAGAGATGGTCATTGCAGCAAACGTGATCATCATGCGTGTTGACGGCTTTGCCATGATGCCGAATTTCTCCTTCGGAACGGCAATGACAACGTATTCCGGTCAGAATGTGGGCGCCAAGCGGTATGACCGTGCAGAGGAAGGGGCCAGACAGGGTACGATCATGGCAATGGCAGTTTCGGCCTCGATCACGGTACTGATATTGATCTTCGGAAAATATCTGATGGGCATCTTTACATCAACGACAGAGCTTGTTAACCTCAGTGTTCACATGATGAGGATCTTAGCTGTCGGATATATCGCCATGGCAGTAACACAGAGCCTTTCCGGCGTTATGCGGGGAGCAGGCGACACCATGACACCGATGTGGATCTCTCTTTTTACAACAGTAGTTGTCCGCGTTCCTGTGGCTTACGGGATCTCGTGGCTTACACGAACGGCAGAGCTTCCGAACGGCCGCAGTGAATGTATATTTATCTCTCTGCTGATGTCATGGACGCTGGGAGCGATCATTACGTTTGTCTTCTATCGGATAGGAGGATGGAAGAAAAAGGCGATCCGTTAGCCTGCCATAGCCGGTTAAGGCTTCCACATTTTTCGGAAGTGAGTGATAGCTGTGCTTGAAAAACGGCCCAAAACGAACCAAAAGAGATTTCGTATTCTTGACAACCGCAGACGTTTCCGCTATAATACATTGAATGTAGTTATAAAGGGGTATTATACCCTGATTTAAAGGAAGGTAAGAACGTCATGGCAGATAAGAAGCACATTTTGACTTATGCGGGTCTGAAAAAATATGAGGATGAACTTCAGGATCTTAAGGTAAACCGCCGTAGAGAGATCGCACAGAAAATCAAAGAGGCAAGAGAACAGGGAGACTTATCCGAGAATGCAGAGTATGATGCAGCGAAGGATGAGCAGAGAGATATTGAAGCAAGGATCGAGGAGCTGGAAAAGCTTCTTAAAAATGCTGAGGTCGTTGTAGAGGATGAAGTAAACCTCGATAAGATCAGCGTAGGCTGTGTGGTAAAAGTATACGATATGGAATTTGAAGAAGAAATGGAATTCAAGCTTGTCGGTTCCACGGAGGCAAACAGTCTGCAGAACAAGATCTCCAATGAATCCCCGGTGGGCCATGCACTGATCGGAAGAAAAGTCGGAGACGTGGTTGACGTGGAGACTCAGGCCGGAGTGATCCAGTACAAGGTTCTGGATATTAAGAGAGTCGACTAATTTACTATTTACTTAGAAGGAGAGAAAAGAAGTGGCAGAGCAGGGAAACCAGAATGCAAAGAACGGACAGAAGGAGCCGGATATCCACCAGCTTCTCAAGGTTCGCCGTGAAAAGCTTGCAGAATTACAGGAGAACGGGAGAGATCCGTTCCTGATCACAAAGTATGATCAGGATGTTCACAGCGCAGATATTAAGAACAATTATGCAGAATATGAAGGAAAGGACGTTTCCATTGCAGGACGTATGATGTCCAAACGGGTAATGGGTAAGGCTTCTTTCTGCAATGTTCAGGATCTTAAGGGCGATATCCAGTGCTATGTAGCAAGAGATGAAGTGGGAGAGGACTCCTACAAGGAATTTAAAAAGTTTGATATTGGTGATATTGTTGGTGTTAAGGGAAAAGTATTCACAACGAAGATGGGCGAGATCTCCGTTCATGTTACCTCCATCACTTTATTATCCAAGAGCTTACAGATCCTTCCGGAGAAATTCCATGGTCTGACCAATACAGATATGCGCTATCGTCAGAGATATGTGGATCTTATCATGAATACAGATGTTAAGGAGACCTTCATCAAACGTTCCAAGATCCTTGCTGCGATCCGTAAGTATCTGGCCGGTGAGAACTTTATGGAAGTAGAAACTCCGATGCTTGTATCAAATGCAGGCGGCGCGGCAGCCAGACCGTTCGAGACACATTTTAATGCCCTCGATGAAGATCTGAAGCTTCGTATTTCTCTTGAGCTTTACTTAAAGAGACTGATCGTTGGCGGTATGGAGCGTGTCTATGAGATCGGCCGTGTATTCCGTAACGAGGGCCTCGATACCAGACATAACCCGGAGTTTACACTGATGGAGCTCTATCAGGCATATACAGATTACCATGGCATGATGGATCTGACGGAAAACTTATACCGTTTTGTAGCTCAGGAGGTTCTCGGAACCACAAAGATCGTCTATAACGGGATTGAGATGGATCTGGGACAGCCCTTTGTGCGTATGACAATGGTTGACGCAGTTAAAAAGTATGCCGGCGTAGACTTTAATGAGATCCATACTCTGGAAGAAGCAAAGGCAGCAGCTGCTGATAATACTGTTACGCAGGAGGCAGCAGATCTTGCAAGAACAAATCTTCTGAAAGCAGCAAATGCGTTAGTGAAAAAAGGTGAAAAACCGGAATATGATAATATCGCACCGGAAGCGAAAGCAGATGGAATCTGCGATTACACCAACGATCTTGGCGGACTTGCAACATTAAATGATGGTTATGAACCAACAGAATCCCATGATACATCACATGGTGCATGGCATAACTGGAATAACAGATATGAAAATGGTGTTGCGAAGAATG
>USQV01000075.1 GCA_900556965.1 uncultured Clostridium sp. | reverse complement strand
CCACGGCTTTCTGGTACTGTCTGACGAGGCAGAGTTTGCCTATAAGTGTACCGATTTCTACCATCCGGGCGACGAGGGCGGACTGAGCTGGAACGACGAGACGATCGGTGTCAAGTGGCCGATCGAAGAAGGAATGAAGCTCATCATTTCTGAAAAAGACCAGAAGTGGGGCGGCTTTAAGGATACGTTCAAGTTCGACAGATAAGGGAAAGAGGTTTATACAGAGTGAATGATATGATATCCCTTTTTAAAGAGATCGTGACAAAGCGGCGGCTGATCTGGGATTTGTCAAAGGCAGATTTCCGGAAGCGGTTTGTGGGCTCCTATTTTGGTGTTGTCTGGATGTTCGTCCAGCCCATTGTCACCGTCCTTATTTACTGGCTGATCTTTGGCCCGATCGGCTTTAAGAGCGCTCCGCCTGTCCCCAACGCATCGTATGTGCAGTGGCTGGTTCCCGGCATCGCTCCGTGGTTTTTCTTTTCCGAGGCATTAAATTGCGGGACAGGCTGTCTGCAGGAATATAACTATCTGGTGAAAAAGGTAGTGTTTAAGGTAGAGATCCTGCCGATCATCAAGCTGATCTCCTGCCTGTTCGTCCACGGATTTTTTGTCGCGATTATGTTTGCTGTATTTCTGATAAGCGGGAAAATGCCTATGGCTTCATGGCTGCAGGTCATATATTATGCCTTTGCGGCATCCATGTATGCACTGGCGTTAACCTACCTTACCAGCGCGATCCAGGTGTTTTTTAAGGACATGGCTCAGATCGTTGGCATCTGCCTTCAATTTGGCATGTGGCTGACTCCCATCATGTATAGCGAACAGCTTTTTGTCGACAAGGGCCTTGAGATGGCGCCGCTGATCTTAAAACTAAACCCGTTTTATTATATCGCGGCAGGCTACAGAGACAGTATGCTGACGGGAGACTGGTTTTTCATGAGACCTACGCTGACGATCTATTTCTGGGGAGTGACCATTGTGATGATGTTCGTTGGGCTCAGGGTCTTTAAACGTCTGCGTCCGCATTTCTCAGATGTCTTATAGGAGGGACTTTATGTCCGAAAATGCAATTACAGTAAAAAATGTGACGAAGGTATACCAGCTTTATGACAGGCCCATCGACCGTTTAAAGGAGTCGTTAAGCCCGTCCCATAAAAGCCGCCATAAAGATTTTTACGCCTTAAATGATATTTCCTTTGAGGTGAAAAAGGGGCAGACGGTGGGAATAATCGGGACAAACGGCTCCGGAAAATCTACGATCTTAAAGATCATTACCGGTGTCCTGACACCAACAAAAGGAGATGTCAGGGTACAGGGGAAGATATCTGCACTTCTGGAGCTGGGAGCCGGCTTCAACATGGATTATACCGGGATCGAAAATATATATATGAACGGCACCATGATGGGCTATACCAAAAAAGAGATGGACGATAAGCTCGGAGAGATCTTGGAGTTTGCCGATATCGGTGATTTCGTATACCAGCCGGTAAAGACCTACTCCAGCGGTATGTTCGTCCGTCTTGCTTTCGCGCTGGCCATCAATGTGGAGCCGGAGATCCTGATCGTGGATGAGGCGCTTTCCGTAGGAGACGTATTTTTTCAGGCGAAGTGTTACCGCCGGATGGAAGAAATCAGAAAAAGCGGAACCACGATCTTAATGGTAACGCATGATATGGGAAGTATCATCAAGTATTGTGATAAGGTAGTTCTTCTGAACAAAGGAGAGTTTATTGCCGAGGGAAATCCGGGAAGAATGGTGGATCTGTATAAAAAGATCCTCGCAAACCAGATGGATTCCCTGAAGGCGGAGCTGGAAAATGATTTTTCGGGAGAAAAAGCAGTGGAAGCGGCCCGTCAGGATACCGATGAAGGTGTCCATAAAAAAGCAGATGGAAATGCCGACGGAACAAAGCTTATGAAGGATCAGATCACGATCAATTCCAACCGTACCGAATATGGAGACGGCAGAGCCGAGATATTTGATCTGGGACTGTTTGATGCCCGGGGGAATCTGACCAATCTCCTTCTTAAGGGGGAGATGTTTACGATCCGAGAGCGGATCCGGTTCCATGCCCCGTTAAAGAGTCCGATCTTTACTTACACGATCAAGGACAAGAAGGGCACCGATCTCTCCGGAACGAATACCATGTATGAGGGAGCCGATGTGAAGCCTGTAGAGGAGGGAGACATATACGATGTATCCTTCACGCAGAAGATGACGCTTCAGGGAGGAGAATATCTCCTTTCTATGAGCTGCACCGGCTTTGAGGGAGAAGAACATGTGGTATATCACAGGCTGTATGATGTGGCCAATATCACGGTAATTTCCAATAAAAATACAGTCGGTGTCTTTGATATGGAATCAGAAGTGGAAACAAAACTTACGAGAGGACAGGCAGGAAAATAACCATGAGTGATCACAGCTATGAGATTTTAGATCTGCTTGCAAAGTATGATAATAATGTGGAGGCGGCGCTGGAAAAGGAAAACAGCCCAGTCTGCTTGTACGCATTTTCTCCCCTCAGAGAGAATCTTTTTGAATGGGTAGAGTTAGAGAAGGGGGCCAGAGTGCTTCAGATCGGCTCCGATTATGGTTCCTATACGGGAATCCTTTCCGAAAAAGCCGGCGAGGTCGTTGTTCTGGATGACAGGGATGAAAATCTGGAGGTAAACCGTCTCCGCCACGGAAGGAGAGGCAATGTGGCTTATGCTGCCGGGAATCTCCTTTCAGGGGATCCCTCCTCCTTTCGAGAGTACAAGGCGCCGGCCGATCGTACCGAAAAAGGAGAGGAGCTCTTTGGCCGTCCGTTTGATTATGTATTTATGGCCGGAGTCTTTGACCGGTATAAAAAGGAGGAGGCCAAACCGCTTTTGCAAAAGGCAGCCGGTATGCTGAAGCCGGGCGGGAAATTGTTCGCCGCAGCGGAAAATGAGGCGGGAGTCCGTTACTGGATGGGAGCGGATCGTCTGTCCGGCTCATTTTTAGAGGCGGAATACAGAGAGCTTTTTCATGCACTTAAGGAGCAGCTCGGAGGGGAATTTACCATGTATTATCCGCTTCCGGACTATAGATATCCGGCCGTGATCTATTCCGACGAATATCTGCCGTCCCCGGGGGAAATTTCAAATATATCAGCCCGTCTGGATGGCCCGGGGCTTCGACTGGGAAATGAGGAGGAAGCGATGGCTAAGGCTTGCCAAAACGGTATATTTCCAAAGTTTGCCAATTCGTTTCTTGGGATGTATAGGAGAGGACAGGAATGAGACAGGTCATTTATGTAAAATACAATCGTACCCGGGCAGAGCAATTTCAGCTTAAGACCTCCATCGTCCGGGAAAACGGGATACTCCATGTGGAAAAAACGGCGCTTTCTGATGCCGGAATTGCCCATATTCAGTCCTTTGCATCCAAATTTGAGAAGATAAGCGGACAGGATCATAAGATAAGCTTTCTCAAACCGGAGTTTCTTGCGGATGGCAGGACGGTCTGCTTTCCGTTCCTTACCGGAAAAACGGTGGGGGATCTTCTCGGAGAAGGGATCGTTGATGGCAAGGCGCCAATGAAGGAATTAGAGGAAGCGTTAAACTATCTTTTTCCGGACAGCAAGAAAGGAAATGATCCGGGCGAGGAGGATTTTATTCCCGGAGACGAATTTAAGCGTGTGTTTGGGGAGATCCCGGCACTTAAGGATCATGCTGCCGTTTATGCAAATGTAGACGGACTTTTTGAGAACTTGATGGTCTCAGAGGGCAAGGTATATGGGATCGATTATGAATGGGTCTTCGATTTTGCGGTTCCGGAGGGATTTCTCCGTTACAGGAACCTGCTGTATTTTTTCCGCAGATATGAATCACTGATAAGCTGCGGACAGAAGGAATTTCTGGAGCAGTTCGGGCTTGATGACAAAAAACAGGATATCTTCGGCACTATGGAAGAACAGTTCCAGAGCTATGTCCATGCATCCGGCAGCTTCCAGTATATGAAGCAATATGAGCAGCCCACCAAGGAGCTTGCCCGGCTCGTAGAGGCAGATGAAGAAAACCTTCGCGTACACGAGTGGTGCAAAACGCTGGATCAGGAGATCGCAGAGCGTGATGTGACGATCAATAAGCAGCAGGAGGTACAGCGCCTGACAAACAATCATGTGGCCAATCTGGATGTGATCATTGCGGATCTGCGGCGTGAAAATGCGGAGATCGCCAATACCCTTCATTATCTGGCCAGACATGAGGCTCTTATGTGGAAGGTCTTAAGAAAGTGCAAAAAAGGTGTCGATAAGGCATTTCCAAAGGGGACAAGAAAGAGAAAAGTCCTTAAATATGTGAAGAATACTATCCTTCATCCGGGAAAATACGGGAAGCTGTATCTTACGGCGGAGGGGCGGAATCGGATCCGGGGCGATTTCAAGATTGGAGAAGGTTATCTGGAAACAGGAAAGCTAAGCTTCCCCTATTATGAGAAGCCGACGGTATCCATCGTGATCCCGGTCTACAACCAGATCCACTATACTTATGCCTGCCTCAGATCCATACTGGAGCATACACAGGACGTCACGTATGAGATCATTATTGCAGATGATGTTTCTACCGATGCCACAAGAGAGCTTTCTGCGTATGCAGAGAATGTGGTGATCTGCCGGAATCAGACGAATCAGGGCTTTTTAAGAAACTGCAATCAGGCGGCAAGATCTGCCCGCGGAAAATATGTAATGTTTTTAAATAATGACACTCAGGTCACACCGGGCTGGCTTTCCTCTTTGGTGAAGCTGATCGAATCGGATCCGTCGATCGGAATGGTGGGCTCCAAGCTTGTTTACCCCGATGGGCGGCTTCAGGAGGCCGGAGGCATTATATGGAGCGACGGCTCAGGCTGGAATTACGGACGTCTGGACGATCCGGATAAGGCGGAATACAATTATGTAAAGGATGTTGACTATATTTCAGGCGCGGCGATCCTTCTTTCTGTTGATCTATGGAAGCAGATCGGGGGCTTTGATGACCGGTTTGCACCGGCCTATTGTGAGGATTCCGATCTTGCCTTTGAGGTGAGAAGGGCAGGTCTGCGGGTCGTTTATCAGCCCTTGTCCAAGGTGATCCATTTTGAGGGCGTTTCCAATGGAACGGATGTAAACGGAACGGGGCTTAAGCGTTATCAGGTGGAAAACAGCAGAAAACTGAAAGAAAAATGGGCAGAGGAGTTTAAGAAGCAGTCGGTCAATACGGGAAATCCCAATCCGTTCCGGGCGCGCGAGCGGAGTCAGGGAAAGCCGGTGATCCTTGTGGTCGATCATTATGTTCCGACATTTGACAAGGATGCCGGTTCTAAGACGACGTATCAGTACATCAAAATGTTTTTGGAAAAGGGATATGTCGTAAAATTTCTCGGAGATAACTTCCTGCACGAGGAGCCGTATTCCACAACGCTCCAGCAGATGGGAGTCGAGATCCTTTATGGTGCGGAATATCAGGCCGGTATCTGGGACTGGATCATGAAAAATAAGGATGAGATCGATTTCGCATACCTGAACCGTCCGCATATTGCAACAAAATATGTGGATTTCATCAGAAAGAATACGAATATCAAGATCATCTATTATGGACATGACCTGCATTTCCTCCGGGAATACCGGGAATATGAGCTGACCGGCGATATCCAGAAAAAGAGAGATTCCGATTACTGGAAGTCGATTGAATTTGCCCTGATGGAGAAGGCGGCAGTCGCCTACTATCCGTCTTATGTAGAGGAAAACGCGATCCATGCGATCCGGCCGGAGCTCAATGTGAAGGCCATCACGGCGTATGTGTATG
>USQV01000074.1 GCA_900556965.1 uncultured Clostridium sp. | reverse complement strand
GGTGAATATGGCGGACGCACGGCGGACCAGCACTCTGTTTATCGCTACCGCAATGTTTGTGCCAATAATGAGGCAAAGGCCGATCACTGTCATTCCCGTAGCTCCCGGCTTCACCAGATTAGCAATGAAAACACCCATTACACAGACACACACGAACATCAGCTGACGCTTCGTCGGATACTCTTTGTTGATAAGTGCAGAAAATATCAGCATAATGATCGGCAGCATGCTATTATACATGGCGATCTGGGAGGTAGGAGCATAAGAGGTGGACGTTGTCTCCAAAATCTGACTGATACCGGGATTAAACAGACCGCACAGCAAAAGCAGCCCTATAAACCCCTTCTTATAATTCACCTTCTTAATACCGAAAAGAAGGATCAGGGACATTACAACAAAACCGGTCAGAAAGCGGAACGAAAGGAACTTGAGTGTGTCCTGATCAACGATAGCCATGCCCATTTTTATGAAAAAATAGGCCAGGCCAAAGATCGTCTGTGCCAGAACATTGGCCAACAGCGGGATGTACTTTTTCATCTTCATTTTCTCCTTGTGTATATGTATAGATCTTTACACAGTATAGCACATTTTACCAGAAAATGAATACAAAAAGCACTATTTTCAGTTATTATTCCGATATTCGAGTATGCCAAGATGGATCGTCCACGCCAGCTTATCCTGATACTCCTTATCCCCAAGAAGGGCTGCCTCCCTACGATTGCTCAAAAATCCACATTCTACGATCACGATGGGACATTTTACATGAAGCAGAAGATAATAATTTCCGTTCGGCTTTGCCAGCCTGCGGTTCTTTTCTCCCAGAACATAGTCAAACCGCTTCTGCAAAAGCTCCGCCAGCCTCTTTCCTTTTTCCGAGGATCTGTAATAGAACACCTGTCCTCCGGATACCGATTCCTCGTGATAACTGTTCTGGTGGATGCTGACGACCATATCTGCATGGCTATCCGCTATGATCTCACAGCGTTTTTTCATATCTGCCATCTTTTTCTTTGTATCCGCGTCACTGTAAAGCCCTGTATCCGTCTCTCGGGTCAGGACTGTCTGTACGTCCGCCTGCTCTAAGTACCACGAAAGCTTTTTGGCGATCTCCAGATTGATATCCTTTTCCAGACTGCCGTTGATCCCGATCTTTCCCGGATCTGCCCCACCATGACCTGCATCAATAACGACCACAAACGGCCTGCCAAAAGAAGCAGACTGTTTTCCGGGCGGGCTCTGAGCATCCGGCTGCGTTCCTGTACCGGATCTCCACGGATCAGATATCGTTTTCCCGGCTGTTTTTATTCCAGCTGTTTTAATTCCAGCTGTCTTCTGAGCGGCGGTCTCGGCTGTTGCGACCCGGACACTCCCATACCTTGCTCCGAGAAACACCATCACAAGCAGCACCAGACCACATAGCTCCTCCCACACCAGTTTCCTCACCGGCACTCCTCCGTAAGATCCATAGTTTCTATGAATATATCCCCGAAGGAGCTTAAAAAGAACCCCACCAGTTAATTTTTACTACCATTGAATGGAATCCCATGCTGCCGCATCCTCAAGCCCCAGCTTCCAGCAGGCGACACCGGCCAGATCATACTTTTTGATCAGCTCCATCTTTTTCTCCAGCGATCTCTCCTCCTCCATCCAGACCGTCTTAAAGCCCGCCTCACTGTCAAGCTCTCCGTAATACTGGCCTAACTCCTCCTGCCAGTAAAGAGGAACCTGATTATCTTCGATCCACTTTTTTGCATCGGCGATCCCCAGTGCGGAAGATTTCACGCCATCATTTCCCTCTGTCCATACTCTCGTATAGAAGGGTACGGCATCGATGACCTTTTCCTTCGGAACCTCCTTAAGCGTCCCTTCTATTCCGTTCCGAACATAGTTCAGAGAAGCTACCGAGCCGGGTTCACTGCCGTTATAATGTTCATCGTATCCCATGATAATGACATAATCCGCAACGATCCCCTGCTCCTTTCGGTCGTAGAAGCTGTTATATGCGGCCGGAACATAGTTATCCACAGAAAGAACGAGCTTTTCCTTGCGGCAGGACACCGAAAGCTCTCTTATAAACTGGATATAATGAACTCCGGCCTCCTTTTTCAGGCTCTCAAAATCGATGTTAAGCCCATCGATCCCGTATTCCTTCGCATCTGCGATCAGCTTTTCGATCAGCGTCCTCCGCACTGTTGTGGAAGAAAGAAGCGTTTCCGTCTGAACGTCACTGCTGAAATTATCAATAAGCGCCCATACCTGAAGCCCGCGCTTATGGGCCTCCTCCACATAGGCCCGGCTTGCCAGAGATTTATAATTTCCTTCATTGTCCGTAAGGGAAAACCATGTCGGTGATACCACATTCACTCCCTTAGTCTTTTCCAGAAACGAGCTGAGGGTCTTATTGCCCTCCTGACTTGTCACCTGATGCCAGACAAGAACGATCTTCTCGTCCAGACGGATATTCTCATATACCGGCTCGATAAAGTCACCGGAAAAATTCTGCTCCTGAGCAGTTTCCAGACGTTTATTTTCTATATATCCGATGTGTCCATCCGGTGTCAGCACCTTAGACCAGTTCTCCAGTCGTTCAATGATGGTTACCTGTGTATCGGCAGACACCTCCGACAGGATCGGGCTCTTGATCCCGCCTCTTACACGGAGCTTCCCGTTTTTCTTTGTTTCCGCCACAGCTCTTTTTCCCCAGCTGTTCACGACCACACGCTTTATCTCTCCCTTATCATAAGGCAAAAGCTGGATATCCGTATAGTTAGCGATCAGCCCCAGAGGGAGGTATACACCTTCATCCCGAAGCAACAGCATCGGTGCGCCGTTAGATCCTTTTGTCTCGGCATCCGCATAGACGATCTGTTCCGGCAGTGCATATACTAAAAGCTCCTCTTTGCTGTCCCAGTAGAAGCGTTTGTTCAGATTTTCATTGATCCAGTCTAACGGAAGATAGATCTGCCCGTTCTCATAGATCCCGTGTTCCTCCTGAAGCTCATAATTATAAAGAATTGCAGCCTCATTCCCGCTCACATCGTAAACTTCCTCCGGATCAGCCATTTCTCTCGAGGGTGTGTATTTTTGTATCACCTGTACTCCGACAACCCCCAGCGCTATCATAAGCAGCAGACTGACTGCTGCGATCACAGGTTTTGCTTTCCTCATTTTTTTCTCTCTTTTCTGTCTGTATTTTTCGGATCCTGCCGCCAATAATAGAGGCGCATCCGCACTCATTATAGCATGTTCCGTTACCTCTAATTGTTAATTTTTTGTTACGATTCCCACCCACCCGTCAGGGGCCGTCCGGCAGAACAGTATCTCCTGAAAATGTTTTCCCAGTGCCGCTACTTTTTCTTATTTTTTTGTCCTGTTACCTCCTCGCTGCTGTGATAGACCTTGTCAAAGCGTATCTCTTTGAGCCCTCCTGTTTCCGCCTGAACATAATCTCCCATATAGAACATATTATCCTCTCGTATCTCAAACAGCTTTTCCCAGTCCGGCGGCCCGGAAATATGTCCGTCCATATAGATCGGGATCCCTTTTTCCGTTAATCTTTTTAATCCGCCCAGATACTGATATTTTGCCAGATCCTTCTCCTCTTTCGTCCCATTATACCTTTTCCTTTTCCTGCCCATACATTCTATCTCCCTTGCCTATATCGGCGTTCCCCAAGGAGAATTCTGTGACACCTTTCCGCCGATATATCATTTTTACCGCATATCATGCCAGAGCCTGAAAAAACGATCCGCACTCTGTCGTAACAGAAAATGCATCCGCTGAAAACGGAATCCGCTTTGCCGAAATACCAAAGCGCCGTTCAAATTCTTTTCTGGTTTCCTCGCTTCCGAAGGAAGCGACAAATTCCCAGCCCTTTTTCTCCGCCCTGTATTTTCCGCAGACGGATTCCCGGATCATCTCCTGCTGCCATTCGCTGAAGGACACGACCATAAATTTCTTCTCGCATCGTCGGAATTCATTTCCTGACATATCATCCAACGGCCCAAAATCGATCAGGATCTCCTCATAATTTTCGTCAAGGATGAGACCCATATCCTTTTCTCCCGCATTTTTATAATAATCTGCCTCCAATATATGACAGGGTCTGTATTCCTCGACCCTTCCGGTGCAAACCTTCTCGATCCGTTCAAAATCACCGCTGTTATTCCATTCTATAACAGCCGTCTTTTTCCGGCAAAAGCCTGCAAGATAATTGGCATACATGATCGTAAAATGCGTACATCCAACACTTTTTCCTATTCCCGCAATTCCCGTCAGACGGGCTTTCGTCTCAGGAATCTCCGTCTTTTTCTTTCTTTTTTCCATTTTTCAATCCCTCCTGTTCCGATCTCCATAATATTCCCGAAACAAGCATCGGCATCACTATTTTTTTTGAACGGATCCGTTAGGAAGGGCATGTTCAGACAGACATATTCCTTAAACTCCGCAGGCGGGCGAAATTTTTCTTCCGTATGGTTAAATAACAGTATCGTATTTCCGCGTTCCGTGAAATATTTAGCTCCACGGATCACACTCTCCGTCTCCCATGGTCTGCTCCCGCACACTAAGACATAGACTGCAGCCTCCGGCAAAGGAGCGCCATCCATCCAGAGACACCCTGTATCCCTGATCACGATCGGAAAGTAGCCACACAAAAGTCGGACAGCTTCCCCATAATACGGCCGCATATACAGCCGTCCGATATGGAAAAGCCCGCTCTTGTCTGCCGTTTTTTTCATACGTTTCGCCAATATTCTGACGGTATCCGTATCCCAGTCCTCCCGGTACAGTGCCTGATATCCGTTCCGGATCATAAAATCGGATATGGCAAGAGCGCAGTGGGTCGTTCCGATCCCCCTTGCTGCTCCTGCAAATACAATTGTAAGAGGTTCTATTGCTCCTTCTTCCCCTTCTGCCAGCTCTTTAAGCGCAAGCATGAGCGTTCCTGCATCCCGGTAACGTTCTTCCTTTTTTTCGGCCATGCACCCCGAGAGGATCCGGTTCAATCTCCGTTCTGCCCTCTGCTCTCCAAATTTAAATTCCCGTTCCGGAATTTTTCCGAAGTACATAAAATAAAGGAGAGCGCCGATCGCATATACGTCCGTCCGGCAGTCCAAAGGCTCTCCCCGGTACTGCTCCGGAGCCGCAAAGCCAATGGTTCCGTAACGGATTCCGAACGCTGCCGCATTCTTTGCATATTGGGCATGGTCAAAATCGATCAATCGAACTGTTCCATTGCAGACCAACAGATTTTTTGGCTGCAGATCAAGATATAAAATGGGATTATCTGCTGTATTCATGAATTGAATGAGACGACAGATCTGAATTCCGATCTCAGCTGCCGTTTTCATTGATAAGCTGCCCAAGCGTTTCACTAGAGCATATAAAGATTCGCCTTCAAGATATTCTTCGATAAGATAACTGTTATGAAGATCCTCCTCGACATCATAGACAAGAGGGATCCCGGGATGCCGGAGTGTCTTTAAAAACAGGGCTTCCTTCTTAAAGGATTCATAGTCGGACATTGTTTTCGGAACTACCTTCATTGCACGGTATTCTTCTAACTCTGTATGCCAGACCAGAAAAACCGTTCCGGAACGTCCGACGCCCAGCCTTCTGCACAACCGGTATTTGCCAAACAGAACGTGTTCCTCGATATCTGCACCTCCTTTCGGCAATACAACCTCTGCATTCATTCTAATACATAATTCTCCCTTTTACAACAGGATTCTTCCTTTCCTTAAATTTTTAATAAATTTTTTATATACAAAAGGGGCTGTCGCAAAATCATTAAAAACAGATGATTGAGCGGCAGCCTCTGCC
>USQV01000073.1 GCA_900556965.1 uncultured Clostridium sp. | reverse complement strand
GCTCCTGATCGAGGGGACGGGCGCCGGGACAAAGCCTTCTGGAAAAGAAGTCGTTGTAGCTTTTATATCTTCTTTTTTCAAACTGCGACATGTCGATCCTGTTTTTACGGATAAAGGGATCGATAAGAAAGCAGGATAAGCCGGAGGAAAGAAAGAGCCCGGCCGCCTTAGAAACAAAAGGAGCCGTAAGCGGCTTTAACAGCATACGTCCCCATAAAGTACCATAAAGGACAGCCAGCAGTCGCTCTTGGCTGTCCTTTTCTTCTATAAGTATTCCATTACGGTGCATCAATTTCATTTGAGTCCTCCATAATCCCCTCGAGAAGATGGCTGGATTTATCCACCGTTGACGGGATTTTAAGCTTTGTATATGCACAGATCGTTCCTACCGTAATGACAACGATGCCGATCATTGCGAGCAGCGTCTTAAGTCCCGGCTTTTTTAACGGGAAGTCAAGAATGAATAAAAAGCCGACTACAGCAAGGATCAGATGCAGCATGATAAGAAAAACGTATTCCGGTACAAGAAACTGGAGCCAGAAGGAGACCGGCAGCACGAAGGAGATGGAGGTTACCGGAAGGCCGCGGTACGTTTTGTTACAGCCGCCCTCTGTCTGCTGGCGCTTAATTTCCATTACATTAAAAAAGGCAAGGCGGATCACCGCACATGTGCAGTAGAAAAATACGATGAGAAGTCCCAGTACTCCGCGCACTCCCAGCAGATAACAGATCAGTGCCGGGAACACACCGAAGCAGATGACATCACAGAGGGAGTCCAATTGGATCCCGAAGCTTTTTTCATCTGCTGTCCGGTTTTTTTTCGACCGTGCCACACGACCGTCAAAGGCGTCGCAGACCCCGGAAAAAGCAAGACAGAATATTGCTGTTTTATAATCCTCGTGAATTGCCTGTGTCATTCCGAAAACAGAGGAGATCAGGCTTAAATATGTAAGAATAACCGTATAATCATAAAATCCAATCAATCGAAGCATTTTTTCTGTTGTTCCCTTTCTGTTACTGTTTCATATCATTATAGCATAACTCTTATTATAGCATAAGTCGGATGATATTTTCCACCTAAACTTAACAACACTTTCAACTATTTCCGCCTTTTTTTGCGGTTTTACTCATTTTCAGAAAGGCTTTCAGGAATGTTGTCCATATTATAGGTCACTCCCATCCCCTGCACGATTCCTCCCGTCAGGGCCAAAAGCTCCTCATCCACGACCCGGAGCACCATTCCTTTGTTTTTATGAAGTCCTGAATAGTCCACCTTCTGGATCTCGATATCGTAGTCTCTTACTTCCCCCGACACCGCGCTCCGAATCTGTGCCTGTCCCTTGTGGATCTGCTGGCAATAGGCAACGGGGATCGCCTCCGCCTGAAGCCCGGAAAGGAATCTGGCATCGACGGTTCCGAATATCCCTTCCTCCGTGTTGGCATCCACTGTTCCGAGTCCTGTCCCTCTGCCGTAGTAGATGACGCCGGACAGGACTCCCGGCTTCCCGGGCATGCCTTTTTCGATGCCGAGGATCTTTGTGTCATAGAGCTCACCGCCCTCGATATCCACAAGACGCCCGGTATCACTGTCACTGATCCCGTGTCCGAGAGCTCCGAAGCCGCCCTTTGGATCTACATAAGTGACCGTTCCGATCCCCTGAGTGTCATCCCGCACCCATGCTCCCATTTTATAGCTGCCATCTTGACAGAGAACCGGTGTCAGCTCGACCTCCTTAAGGTCTCCGTCACGCCGGATTCCAAGCCGGACTGTCTTACCGTCTGCCATGCCGACCTCCCGGATCAGCTCCTCTTTTCCGCTGACCTTTTTTCCGTTGACCCTTTCGATATAATCTCCGGAGCGGAGGATCCCAAGGCACGGCTCCACCACGTTTCCGGCTTTGTCCTCCACCTCTCCGGTCCCGATGACCATAATGCCGTCTGAGCGCATGTAGATCCCTACCGGCAATCCGCAGGGGATCGCAAAGCTGCTGTCCACGACCTCCACCTGAATATCCTTCATGCGGATCACACCGAATAGCTTCATTCCGACGTGGTAGCTTCCTTTCTTTTCCCCATACAGACGGACAGGGGCTGCGGGCTGAAGCCGGAGCTTTCCCTCCGGTATGTTGGATCCGTTTCCTAATGCCACCTCCTCGCTTTCACTTTCAAAGGTCACACAGGACGGCAGCGGAAAACGGAAGCTTCCTTCCTCCCTGACGATCAGCTTCAGACGGTCCGGTACCGCAAGACACATATAAAACCAGCCAAAAGCGCCTCCACATACCAGCAAGCATATCAGGATCACCGCCATAAGCCGGAAATGGCGTTTTCTTTGTGCTGTTGCTCCTTTCACGGCAAAGCCTCCTTTCACCTCAAAACGTAATACTTTGTCCCAGTCGGAGCATCATCTTCTTCCGGTCTTCTGCCGGATCTGTAAAAACGGTAAGTCCTCCCGGCTGAATAAAAAAGGAGAGGGCAACTGTATGCTCCTCTCCTAGTATGTGGATTCTTCTTTATTTCAGCCTGTTATTTTTGGCCAGCCGTTTCATTTCGCGTGCATTCTCCCGAACTGCCTCTGTGATCTCGGCACCTCCGAGAAGTCTTGCCAGCTCATCGATCTGCTCACTCTCATTTAAGCGGTGTATTTTTGTCACTGTCCTGCCGTTTTCCACGCTTTTTCGGATCTCAAAATGCGTGTCCGCCATTGCTGCAATCTGAGGCAGGTGTGTGATGCATAAAACCTGATGCTTTTTCGCAATATAGGAAAGACGCTCGGATACCTTCTGCGCAGTCCTGCCGCTGATCCCGGTATCGATCTCATCGAAGATCAGGGTCGGAATATCATCGGTATCCGCAAGAACTGTCTTGATCGCCAGCATGATCCTCGAAAGCTCACCGCCGGATGCCACCTCGCCCAGTGGACGCGGTGTTGAAAGTCCCGGATTGGTGGAGATCAGAAATTCCACGCGGTCAAAGCCGTCTGCGGAAACGGTTTCCGTCTGTTCGACACGGATCCTAAAATCCACATGAAGGAAATTCAGATCCAGCAGCTCCTTACGGATCCTTTCTTCCAGAGTCAGCGCCGCCTTTTTTCTCTCCTCGGATAAACGTTTGCAGAGGCGATAAAGCTCTTTTTCCTGTTCCTCACATTCTGTTTTTGCCTTAAGGGCCAGCTCATCAAAGTGCTCTAGCTCCGTAAGACGCTTTCTTTTTTCCTCCAGACGCAAAAGCACGGCATTTTCCGAGTTCCCGTATTTGGCCATCAGGCCGCGGATCAAGTCGAGGCGCTCCTCCGTTTTTTTATATTCTTCCTCGTCAAGCTCCATTCCATTCATATAGTCTAAGATCGAATGTCCGAGATCGTACAGGATGCTTTCTGCATCCATCAGTCCTGCGTGAATCTCCTTAAGCTTATCGTCGTATAAGAGCACGCTTTCCAGATCTCTTGACGCACTTCCTATCTGTGCCGAATCCACCGCATTGTATGCCGACTGCATGCAGGAGGCTATCTTCCGGCTATGAGAAAATTTTCTGTAACGGGCGGCAAGCTCCTCCTCCTCGCCCGGCCGGATCGCCGCATTTTCGATCTCCTCAATCTCAAATCTGGTAAAATCCGCTTCCCGGCGTCTTGTTTCCCCGTCCATATCGAAATGCTCCAGCTTTTCTTTTAGCTCCCGGTATTTCCGGTAGCTCTGCGCTGTCTGCTGCTTAAGTCCGGCGGTATCGTTTCCGGCGTATTCATCTAATATTTCCAGATGCTTCTGTCTGTTTAACAGAGATTGATGCTCATGCTGTCCATGGATATCTAACAGCAGGGCTGTGACTGCCCTAAGTCGTGCCGTTGTCACCGTCTCGTCGTTAATCCGGCTCGTGCTCCTCGTGGGAGTAAGCTTCCGTGAAATAATGAGAAGCCCATCTTCATCCGGTGTAATGTCAAGAAGCTTCAGTGCCTCTTTTTTTTCTTTCTCCTCCACGGAAAAGACAAGCTCCGCGAAGGCCTGCTCCTCTCCCTGACGGATCATGTCCCTTGATGCCTTCTGGCCAAGGGCCAGCGCCACAGAGCCGATGAGGATCGATTTTCCGGCTCCGGTTTCTCCTGTAAGTATATTAAGGCCCTCTGCAAATTCCACCTCTGCCTGCTCGATCAGGGCAAGGTTTTTAACATGCAAGCCAAGCAGCATGGGATCACCTCAACTCTCCATTAATTTCCAATGATCTTTTTCAGCTTGTCCATCAGAAGGATCGTATCATCCACACTGCGGAGCGCACACATGATCGTATTATCACCTGCCACGCAGCCTACGATCTCCTGAAAACCGATAACATCTAACGCCTCTGCCGCCGCCATTGCCATTCCTGAGGCTGTTTTGATTATAAGGAGGTTCTGTGCCATATCCATGGAGAGAAAGCAGTCCCGCAAGATGCGGATGTATTTTTCTCCGAAATCCTGACGTGCCTGCATAACTGCATAGCACTGGCGTCCGTTTTCCTTCTGCACCTTGGTCAGCTTCAGCTCGCGGATATCTCTTGATACCGTTGCCTGTGTGACATGGTATCCCTCCTTCTTGAGATATGCTGCCAGCTCCTCCTGCGTTTCGATCTGATATTTTCCGATCAGTTCAACGATCTTGCTGTGTCTGTCAACCTTCATGTGAATTACCCCTCTTTATGGTCTCGTCCGCAACTCTTTTTACGCATCATACATCTTATGTTTCAAAATATCAAGGAAGGAACGGTGATCCAGCCTCACCACGCGGGTGATTCTCTCTGACCGCTCGATCTCGATATGGTCTCCCGGCTCCATCATGATCTGGGTATCCCCGTCAAATGCCGCCACCTGACGCTGCTCATTATTCGGGGATATCTCGATGGTCACCTTACTTTCCGCTCCCAGCACGATCGTCCGTGACGTCAGTGTATGGGGACAGATCGGTGTAAGGATCAGAAGCTCTCCGTCCGGCTGTGCGATGGGCCCTCCGGCTGACAGGTTATATGCCGTAGAGCCTGTCGGCGTTGATACAAGAACTCCGTCTGCACTGTATTCGTATAGAAACTGTCTATCTACATAGATCTTAAATTTCAGCACCCGGAGATCTCCCTCACGGGTCATAACGATATCATTGAGAGCAATATCGTCTGCCAGCAGCTCTCCGCCATGATAGATGCGCCCCCTGAGCATCATCCGATCTTGGATCTGATAGTGATCCAAGGTCAGGGCATCCAGAAGCTCCTCCACGTTTCCGTCACGGCTCATTTCGGTCAGATAGCCCAGTGTCCCGAGGTTGATCCCGATGATCGGGATCTTCGTTTCCGCCAGATCTCTTGCCGCTCTGATCAGCGTCCCGTCACCCCCCAGAGTGATGACGCATTCCGTATTCTCCGGCACATCCGAGACGGACGTGAACCGCTTCCCGCGCTGAAATTCACCTTCGGAGACCCGGTATGTGCAGCCTCGCTTTTCAAGCCCTGTCAGAACCTGATCGAGGACAAGGCGATTGTTGTCCTTATTTTTATTTACGATAATATAAAAATTTTTCATATCCCGCCCCTGACGTAAGCTAATCCAATGTTTCGTGCGCTTTTTTCACGATCTCCTTCGCACCGATCGTATCGTTTAAGAAGGTAGTCCCGTCTGTTCTGTTTTTTAAATGAAGAAGGTACTCAATGTTTCCTTCCGGTCCCTTGATCGGTGAAAACTCCAGATGCAGCACCTCAAAGCCGATACTTCCGGCGAAAGCGGCAACCATCTCGATCACCTCAAGATGCACGTCCTGATCTCTCACGACTCCTTTTTTGCCGACCTTTTCTCTCCCCGCCTCAAACTGCGGCTTGATCAGGCAGACCACCTCGCCCTCCGGCTCCATCAGG
>USQV01000072.1 GCA_900556965.1 uncultured Clostridium sp. | reverse complement strand
GATCTTGGCGGAGCAGACGGTCTGCTTCATATTTCCGAGATGTCCTGGGGCAGAGTTGAGAGCCCGAAGAAGGTATTCAAGGTTGGCGACAAGGTAACAGCGCTGATCAAGGATATCAACGGCGAGAAGATTGCCCTTTCCATGAAGTTCCCGGAGACAAATCCGTGGGCAAATGCTGCTGAAAAGTATGCAGTAGGAAACGTTGTAACAGGCAAGGTTGCACGTATGACAGACTTTGGTGCGTTTGTTGAGCTTGAGGCAGGTGTTGATGCACTTCTTCATGTATCTCAGATTTCCAAAGAGCACGTTGCAAAGCCGTCAGATGTCCTTTCCATCGGACAGGAGATCACAGCAAAGATCGTTGACTTCAACGAGGCTGACAGAAAGATCAGCTTAAGCATCAAGGCTCTTGAGACAGAGGCTCCGGCTGAGGAAGCAGCTCCGGTTGAAGAATAATCCGGAAGCTTATAAAGGCAAGAAGGATCTTGATTAAGATATTTTCAGGCACTGCAGATAACTGCGGTGCCTTTTTGTGTAACAGGAAATTCCCCGCCACACAAAAAGCTGCGAAAAAACTCAAAGAAACTGTAATGGATTTGTAAATAAAAACCAGCAGGAATTTCAAGAATTATATGATAATCTTTTCATGAATATATAAAAAAGGAGTGAACGTATGAAAAAGATGACTAAAATTGCAATTGCTCTGTGTGCGGTATCTCTGACAGCCGCTCTGGGATTTATCGGCCTGACAAAATATAATCAGACAGATAATGCCATGGAACGTGAATTGAAATATGATGAGGGGTTGAAGCTGATCATGATGGAGGGAACCGTACTTTCCATGGAAAACGGGGAGCTGATGATCGATCATAAGCTTGGAGATTCGTCCGAGGAAGTAATCGTCACGGTTCCGGAAGGAGTTTTGATCCTTGATGCCGTAAACGGATATCCGATCCCGGCAGAAGAATTAAGCGAAGGGGTATCTGTCAATGTCTATGCAGGCGAAGAAATGACAATGAGCCTGCCGCCCATCGTCAATGGTTCTCTTGTACTGGCTGATCCTTCGGAGGAGGGAGAGTTTCCTGTATATACGACTGTTAAAAAGCTTAAGAAAAATTCAAATGGCTCGTTTGATTTAAAGGCTACAGACGGAAATACATACACAGTCAATGCAGATACAGCCCTTCTTCCGTATCTGACACGCAATATCGTCCGGACAGACGATCTGACTCCGGGGAAAAAGCTTCTTATCTGGAAGGATGGCCATGACGGAAAGAATACAGCGGCTAAAATAGTGATATTTGCAGAGGATGACGGTATCTAACCTACGGGTGCTGCAGTTTTTGGTGATCGGATCTGTTTCTCCTGTATAATTTACCGGCTTATGGGGAAAATTCTGATATGGCAATGATAAGGAGATGATTTTATGCCCAAGAAGCGAAAAGAGGATCCGATCGATCCGAAAAACCTGAAACCGGAGGACAAAATGAAATTTGAGATCGCCGCAGAGCTGGGGCTTGCGGATAAAGTGATTGCCGGCGGCTGGAGGAGCCTGACTGCAAAGGAGAGCGGAAGGATCGGAGGACTCATTACCAAAAAACGGCGGGAACAGTCTGTTACGGAGCCCGGTGCGAAAGACTGAAAAAACACTCATTGCAAGAAGCAGAAAAGCAATTTATAATGTAGACAGAAAAAGACGGGAGAATAAACGTGAAGATATCACTGATCAGCTTTACTGCAAATGGATTCCGAACGGAAAAACGTCTGGTGTCTATATTAAAAAAGAAAAAGGATGAGCCGTGTCCGTATGTGATGGGAAAATATGCGATGCAGGCGGCCGCCAAAGATCACGAAATTAGTTTTATGCCGGTAAGAGAGGGAGAGCTTTCGGACTGGGCAGGAGAACGCTTTACGGATTCAGAGGCGTTGATCTTTGTAGGGGCCTCCGGGATCGCGGTTCGGGCTATATCCGGTCATGTAAAGAATAAAAAAACGGATCCGGCTGTTCTTGTGGTGGATGAGTCGGCAGCCTTTGTTATACCGCTTCTTTCCGGTCATCTCGGAGGCGCCAATGAGCTGGCCGTATATCTGGCAGAAGAAATGTCGGCGATCCCGGTCGTGACAACGGCAACTGATGTAAACGGCCGTTTTGCGGTGGATATGTTTGCAAAAAGGAATGGGCTGTCCATCGATAATATGAAGCTTGCCAAGGAGATATCGGCAGATATTCTGGCGGGAAGACCGGTGGGATTTTCTGCGGAATTCCCGCTAAAGGGCCGGATCCCGGTGGGGCTTTTCTGCGATCGGATCTGCAGCCACAATATTCGCATCACGATTCATAAGAGAAAGGATCCGGAAAAAGAGACACAAAATGTCCTCCGGCTGATCCCAAGATGCGTTGCCCTCGGGATCGGCTGCCGGAGAGGGACTCCGGCAGAAACGATCAGGCGTGTAGCTGAGAGGGCCCTTAAAGAGGAAGGGCTGGATATCCGGTCAGTCTGTGCGGTGGCGAGTATAGATTTAAAAAGCGGAGAGCCGGGATTATGCGAGCTGACACGGGAGCTGGAGGTTCCCTTCCTTACCTACACGAAGGAGGAATTGAACCGGGTCCCCGGCGAGTATACGGAATCAGCCTTTGTGAAGAAGACTACCGGGGTCGGAAATGTCTGTGAGAGAGCAGCCATGGCTGCCTGTAAAGAAGCAGCGGCAGAGGCGCGTCTGATCATAAAAAAATACGCAGAGGATGGTGTGACGACAGCAGCAGCCCTTTTTGAACCGGAATTGGAGTGGAAGTTATGATGGTGGCAGTGACAGGGGCAAGCGCCAGTGGAAAGTCGGCGTTTGCAGAACAGTGTCTGGTGGATAGAGGAGAGTACAGGCGGATCTATGTGGCAACCATGATCGCATGGGATGAGGAATGCAAAGATCGCATAAAAAAACACCGTAATATGCGGCAGAAAAAACAATTTGAAACCTTGGAATGTCCCTTCGATCTGGAAAGGGCAGATATCCCGGAGGGATCTGCTGTTCTTTTAGAGTGCCTTTCCAATCTGACCGCGAATGAACTGTACCGCGATATCGGGCATTCTGATATTCATGTGGAGGATGTCAGAAAAAAGATCCTTAATGGGATTCTCCGCATTAAAGACCGTGCCGGAGAGCTTGTGATCGTTACGAATGAGGTATTTGGAGAGGCGCCTCTTTTTGGGGAGGAAACGGAAAAATACAGAAGGCTTCTTGGGGAGCTGAACCGTGATATTTTTGAGCTTGCAGATCAGGTATATCTGGTGGAGGCAGGCATCCCGATGGGCCTTAACAAGGCAGATATCTGTTTTAAGAAAGGAAGAAAAAATTCAATGATATTGTTGTTTGGCGGAGCCTATCAGGGAAAAACAGGGCTTGCCCTGAAAATGTCTGATATAGCAGCTCCGGAAAACAAAAAAGAAACAGCAGTATGTTTGGAAAACAGAGAAGCATCTGAAAATGCAGCTAAGACAGAAAACCGAGAAGCTGCAGACGGCTGGTCGGATCCTTTGGAGGCGGCATGGAGCAGACCGGTGATCCTGAATCTTCATGGGTACATAAAGCGTTTTTCCGATATGGAGGATACAAAGGCGCGGGAAAAGATGCGTGATTTCATATATAATATTATCAGAAACAACCCAAACGCGTGTATTACGGCAGATGAAATCGGAAGCGGCATCGTTCCGATAGAACGGGAGGATCGGCTGTGGAGAGAGCTTTGCGGTGAGGCAGTACAGCTTCTTGCCGCTGAAGCAGAGGAGGTCTTTCGTGTTATCGGAGGGATCCCGATGCGGCTGAAGGGAGGAAATGAATAATGGAATACAGACATGGCGGGGACGTTTATAGCAATCAGTGGGTATTCTGCGACTATTCGATCAATATCAATCCATTGGGCATGCCGGATTTTATTAAAAATGCCGCGATCCGGGGAATTGAGAGCAGCAGCCGTTATCCGGACAGCCGCTGTTTAAGGCTTACGGAGAGAGTATCCTCTGCGTATGGAACAGATCCCAAAACGCTTATATTCGGAAACGGTGCAGCCGAATTGATATTTGCCGTCTGCCGTGCCGTAAGACCAAAGCGTGCTGTGCTTTTAGCTCCCTCCTTTACCGAATATGAGAGTGCATTACAGGCGGTCGGAGCAGAATGCACTTATTTTTATTTGAAGGAAGAACAGGATTTTGGGCTTCCCATAGAGGAATACATCGATTTTTTAAGACAGGAAGCGCCGGATATGATTTTTCTGTGCAGCCCCTCAAATCCGGTGGGTGACATGCTCCGGCCGGAGGATGTGAAACGGATCGTAACCTTTTGCGGGGAGAAAAATATCTTTGCTGTTATCGACGAATGCTTCATGGAGCTTGCCGGAGCAGATAACAAAGCTTCTGCGATCAGTCTCATAAAAAACGGATACAGGAAGCTGATGATCCTTCGTGCATTTACAAAGACCTTTGCAATGGCCGGACTCCGTCTCGGCTACGGATTTAGTGCGGATCCTGAGCTGCTCGAAAAAATGAGAAGCTCCATGCAGCCCTGGAGTGTATCCATACCGGCACAGGAGGCAGGATATGCCGCCTTTGGGCCGGAGGGCGAGGAATATGTGAAGCGTGCGGTCAGTCTGATCCGGGAGGAACGCAGGTTTATTGAAAACAGTCTGCCGGAAGGCGCGTTTAAAAAATATCCGTCGTCGGCAAATTATATTTTGTTCCGAGATTTAACGGGAAGACCGGCGCGGGCCTTTTATGAATATATGCTGAGGCAGGGGATTCTGATCCGCTGCTGTGACGATTATCGGGGACTGGATGGGACGTTTTACCGGGTCTGTGTAAAGAAAAGAGAGGACAATATCATCCTTGAAAAATATATAAAGGGATATTTATAAGAATAAATAATAAGTACATGCTGTAAAATAGTATAAATCTTCTGTTGCAGAAAAAGAGCAAAGCTGTTATACTCATTTAAATAAATTCAAAATGGATGAAAGAGAGGGAAACTTAAGATGGGTAAGATCATTGGTGAAGGTATTACATTTGATGACGTGCTGCTCGTCCCGGCATATTCAGAAGTAATTCCGAATCAGGTCGATGTTTCGACAAATCTGACGAAGAAAGTTAAACTGAACATCCCACTTATGAGTGCAGGAATGGATACGGTTACTGAACACCGTATGGCGATCGCAATGGCCAGACAGGGTGGTATCGGTATTATCCACAAAAACATGTCGATCGAGGCACAGGCTGAGGAAGTAGATAAGGTTAAGCGTTCTGAGAACGGAGTTATCACAGACCCATTTTATTTATCCCCGGAGCATACCTTAAAGGATGCCGATGAGCTTATGGCAAAATTCCGCATCTCCGGTGTGCCGATCACTGAGGATAGAAAGCTGGTAGGAATCATTACAAACCGTGACCTGAAATTCGAGGAGGATTACTCTAAGAAGATCAAGGAATGTATGACCTCCAAGAATCTGGTCACAGCCAAGGAAGGCATCACTATGCTTGAGGCAAAGCGTATCCTTGCCAAGGCCAGAGTAGAAAAGCTTCCGATCGTTGATGACGATTTCAATTTAAAAGGACTTATCACGATCAAAGATATTGAGAAGCAGATCAAATACCCGAACTCCGCAAAGGACGATCAGGGAAGACTGCTTTGCGGCGCTGCTGTAGGAATCACAGCAAATGTCCTTGACCGTGTTGAAGCACTTGTCAATGCAAAGGTCGATGTGATCGTACTGGATTCTGCACACGGTCATTCCGCAAACGTTATCCGCTGTGTGAAAATGATCAAAGAAGCTTATCCTGAGGTTCAGGTCATTGCCGGAAACGTTGCTACCGGAGCTGCTACAAAGGCTCTGATCGAAGCCGGTG
>USQV01000071.1 GCA_900556965.1 uncultured Clostridium sp. | reverse complement strand
GGGATACCTCCGCGGACACTCTTGATGTCTGTTATATACATTCCGCTGATAACGACCTTAGCTTCCGTTTTTAAAGGAAGCTGTAAAAATACTTTTTCATCGGCGATCATAGTCATGATCCTTGAACCGATCTTTGCTTTTACTACCGGGATCTTAGCGCGCTTCGCATACCAGGGGGTCTGTTCGTAGACCACGGCCGGAAGACCTGCATCCTTTATTTTCAGCTTCTTCTTGTCGATTGCCATAAGGGTTACCACCTGTTTGGCGGCGTCGATTGTTGCCTGTGTTTCAACCTGACGTTTTTCCAGCTTTCTGCCGAAATAGTACAGAACACCGAGCACGATGGCAAGAATAACAAGGATGACAAGAATGACATTCATTACGATGCTCCAGTTCATGTGTATACCTCCAATAATCTTCACGTTTTGCCTGTAATAACAGGCATTATCTTAAAAATTATAGCATTCCTTAAATAAAAGCGCAAGTAATTATTTTTTCCGCTCTACTTTCGGCAATGTTACCGTTTTATTGACGATACCGAAAGGGAGTGGTAAAATAAAATCACGTGATAATTTTATGAGGAAAGGTGATAAAACGATGGGAAAACAGACAGCATGGGATGAAATTGATAAAAAAGCAGCTGAGATCATTGAGGGCAGTGATGAGATCTGGGGATGTGCGGAAACCGCATTTACAGAAACAGGCTCCATGAAGATCCTCTGCGATCTGCTTAAAAAAGAAGGCTTTCAGGTTGAAGAAAATCTTGCCGGTGTTGCTACCGCTTTTAAGGGTACCTTCGGCTCCGGAAAACCTGTGATCGGCTTCCTCGGTGAGTATGACGCTCTTTCCGGTCTGGATCAGGAGGCAGGACTTGCTGAAAAGAAACAGATCAATGCAGGAGCTCCCGGACATGGCTGCGGACACAATATGCTGGGAACCGCCTCCCTTTCCGCAGCGATCGGAGTAAAAAAATATTTAGAGGAGAGCGGAAAATCCGGTACGATCATTTACTTTGGATGCCCCGGTGAGGAGGGCGGCTCCGGTAAGGCCTTTATGGCTAAGGGGGGCGTATTTGCCGATCTTGATGCTGCGATCACATGGCACCCGGGTGATTTGACCAGAGCGGATACAGGAAGCTCTCTGGCAAACTATCAGGTGGCATATAAATTCTATGGAACGAGTGCCCATGCGGGCGGAGCTCCTCATCTTGGCAGAAGCGCTCTGGATGCTCTGGAGCTTATGAACATGGGAGTCCAGTTCCTCCGTGAGCATGTGGTTCCCGAAGCAAGGATCCACTATGCGATCACAAATACCGGAGGCTATTCTCCGAACGTTGTGCAGCCCTATGCCGAGGTTCTGTATCTGATCCGCGCGCCGAAGAATAAACAGGTGGAGGAGATCTTCCAGCGTGTCAATAAGATCGCTGATGGTGCCGCACTTATGACAGAAACAAGAGTAGAGCGTGACTTTATCAAGGGCTGCTCCAATCTTGTCAGCAATAAGGTGATCGCAAAGAAGCTCTGGGAAAATCTGAAGGAGTTAGGAGCTCCGGAATATACAGAGGAGGAGATGGCGTTTGCTAAGGCGATCCATGACAGTGTCGGCGACAGCTGCTATGAATCTCTGGAAAAGATCGCAAAAACCTGTCAGGACAAGGAAGTAAAGAAGGAAGTGCTGGCCCATAAGGGTGAGGCTATGTATCGTTTCGTCGCACCGTTCGATCCGGTAGGAAGCATGTCCTTTGGTTCTACGGATGTCGGCGATGTAAGCTGGAACTGCCCGACCGCTCAGGCTTATGTAGCTACATGGGCAGCAGGAACTCCGGGACATTCATGGCAGGTGGTAAGCCAGGGAAAGAGCGGACTTGCTCATAAGGGACTTATCTATGCGGCAAAGGCTATGGCCGGAGCGGCAGTGGATATGCTTGAGGATCCGAAGGTGATCGCTGAGGCAAAGGCAGAGATGGAGGAGACTCTCGAGGGTGATACCTACCATTGCCCGATCCCGGACGGATGCAGACCGAGAGCTCTCGGAATGACAAAATAACAACAGGTTCACTGCATGGGTTACAAAAGAATGATCATAACGGCGATCGCTGCCTGCCTTCTGGCCATGAGCAGCATCGGTGCCGCAGCGTCCTACGGGGCTGAAAAAAACGAATATTTAAAGGCGGTAACTTATTTTGGAGATGAGTGGCCGATCAATTACTGGAACAGCGAAGACGATGCCATGGAATCCAACATGGAAAAAATTGCGGAGGATGGATTTAACAGCATCATACTGGTAGTGCCGTGGCGGGAATTTCAGCCGAACACGATCTCGGAAGTGTATAATGAAAATGCATTTAAACGATTGGATGAGGTTATGGAATGTGCCGACCGCCATGGTCTCCTTGTGGTTTTAAGGCTGGGCTACAGCTGGGATTATTACGGTCCCTCTGAGCTTCCGAGGCGATTTGCCAATGTTATCGCGAAAAACAGCTCGGACAGGCACGCATGGCTGGAATACAGCAAAAAGATCTATGAGAGAGCTGCAGCCCACAATAATTTTCACAGCGGCTTTATTACGTGGGAGGATTTCTGGTCTTATACCTATAACCTGAATCCAGACACTCCGCTGAATAACCGACGGGTAATGGCTCAAAAAAGCGGATATACCGGGTATCTTATGGAACATTATACGCTGCAGGAGGTGGGGAATCAGTATGAAAAGCAGTTTAACAGCTTTGAGGAGGTTTACCTGCCTAACAGGAACCATTCGTCGGCGAAGCTGTTTTACGATTTCTACGATGGCTTTCTCATGGAGCTTTTGAAGGATACCCAGAGGGTGTTTCCGGGACTTTCTCTGGAGGTGCGTGCAGACGGAGACCCGATCTACAGTGCAGATGGAGCTTTTACCTATTATTCCCACCAGGCTACCTATCCCTGTGACGGTGCCGCCTATTCGGCACTTATGTATAGTGTGTCCATGGGGCAGGCCAATAACAATAACAGGATATCAGCCAGGGAGGCCCTTGACAGGATGCGGGATAATATGAACCATCTGTATCAGCTGAGCGGAAAGCCGTACTTTGTGGAGCAGCTTTTATATATGGATTCCACAGAGGCATATTCTTACAATACGCAGATTGCGGAAAGTCAGGTCGGAGAATTTGTAAGAAGCCTTAAGCCGGTGCTTTCTGAGACCACAAGTGGCTATGGACTCTGGGTATACAGAAATTATGTCAACAACTGTATCTATAACAGCCAGTTTGCCCTCGGAAAAGAAGGCTGGGAGTTTTCCGGAGCTGCCTCGGTGACAGAAAAGAACGGAAGCAGCATGGCGTTTTTGCCGGCCGGAGGGAGTATCTCCCAGAGCTTTAAGGGAAGGCTCCCATCGTCAAAGAAGATCAAAATCGAATTTTATGCGGAATCCGATTTTGCAGGCGCTTCCGTGACAATGAAAATAGGAGATACGGAAAAAACCTTCCGAATTTCGGAGGCAGGGACGTATGCGGCTGAAATTCCTTGGACAGATACGCAAAAGCTGGTATTTACTGCCGGAAAGAGAGTATATCTGGATAATATCCGTGTATACACCTACGTCCAGAATGGGCGGATCTATGAAAAGGACGGAACGGAGGCCGATCTGGCCGATGATTTCAGAATACTGAATGAAGAACTGAACTAAAAACGGTATGGACCCATTCCTTTGACAGGGTGGGCACATACCGTTTTTTTCCTTATTCAATTATCAGTGGTTTTTCCTGACGTTCGATGGCCTCTCCGATGATGGCGCCGGTCAAGGAGAGCTTCCGGAGCTCTCGGCAAAGCTCAAAGGCCTGATCTGCCGGGAGGGCGATCAGAAGGCCGCCTGAGGTCTGGGGATCAGAGATCAGATCCACAAGGGGCTGTTCTGCAGATTCCATTATCGTAAGATGCGGCTTTACATAGTCCATATTTCTGTATGCGCCTGCCGGGATGATACCCATTTCAGCAAGCTCCCTTGCTCCGTGTAAGAGCGGTATCTTTTTGCTGAACAGCTTCAGCGTGGAATCACTTCCCTCTGCCATCTCGTAGGTATGGCCGAGAAGACCGAAGCCGGTAATATCCGTACATGCGTGAACCTCAGAGAAGGTCTGGACGATCTCGGCAGGCTTGGAATTGAGAGCTGCCATGGAGGCTATCATTGCCTTATAATCCTCGTCCGATACGAGTCCGGCCTTTGCACCGGTAGTAAGGACACCGGTTCCCACGGGCTTGGTGAGGACAAGAAGATCTCCCGGCTTTGCGCCGACATTTTTTAAGATCTTGTCCGGATGGACGTATCCGGTCACACAGAGGCCGTATTTGGGCTCCGGATCCTGGATCGTGTGTCCGCCGGCGATGGTACAGCCGGCCTCCACCGCCTTATCATGTCCACCCTTTAAGATCAGGCGGATCGTTTCCTTTGAAAGGCAGTTGGGCACGCAGAGAAGATTCATTGCTACCGCCGGTTTTCCGCCCATAGCGTATACATCGCTCAGGGCGTTCGCTGCTGCGATTTGTCCGAACTGATAGGGATCGTCTACGATCGGAGTAAAGAAGTCCACGGTGTGGATCGCTGCGATGTCGTCGGTGATCTTGTAGACACAGGCATCGTCGCTGGTATCAAAGCCAACCAGAAGGTTGGGATTATAAACATTTGGCAGGTTTTCAAGAATTTCGGTCAGGACTCCCGGTCCTAATTTGGCTGCTCAGCCGGCAGCACTGGTCATTTGTGTCAAGGGCAGTTCTTTTGCCATGACGTTCCTCCTAAGAATATTAATATTTTGTAACTATGAAGGTACTGAATAGTTACAATATTTTTATATACTTCCTATGATAATAGCATTGAAAATCAAAAAAGACAACCGCTGTATAAAAATATTTTTTCCATCCATACTAGTTACAGCAAAGGAGGCTGAGAATAGTGAATAAAACGCTGGACTGCACAGCACTGACAATCAGTATCATCGGAGCGATCAACTGGGGCCTGATCGGCTTTTTTAATTTCAATCTGGTGGATTTTCTGTTTGGCGGCGTGGCATGGATCCCGAGAGTCATATATGCAGTAGTAGGGCTTTGCGGGCTTTACCTGATCTCATTTTACTCGCGTTCAGACAGGGCCTGACAGAAAATAACGATGTGCTGTTCTGATTTTGGACGGAAAGAGCTCCGCAATACGGAATTCTTTCCGTCTTTGCACAGGTAGGCAGTTTCTGCTTCAGGAAGTATTGAAAAAAACTTTAAAAAGGGAAAGGGGATTGAAATATGCTATTTGACGCCTCTGGCAATAGTGAGGTAAAATGTACGTTGGATTGTTATGAATTTGAACAATAGTTACATAGAGATTCAAGGAGGAAGATTATTATGGCAAACGTAGTAGTAAACGCAGTCGGAGATGCATGTCCGATCCCGGTAGTAAAAGCAACACAGGCTTTAAGAGAGGTCAAAGAGGCAGGAACCGTTGAGGTTCATGTTGACAACGAGATCGCAGTTCAGAATCTTACCAAGCTTGCTTCAAGCAAGAATTTAAAATCCTTTGCAGAGAAAAAGGCAGACAAGGCCAATGTGAAAGCACTGAATCAGGAGTTTGAACAGCAGAACGGCGGCTTTTCCTCCAATCCGTATTCCCGCTGGCAGCAAAAACGCGCGATCAAGCGGGAGTACGCTGCCGCAAAGGCCGGACGCGGTACAGCAAATACAGTCAAGGCGTCGGAGATTACAAAAAAGGCGGCAGAGAAAAGTGCAGAGGCCGGAAAGAAAGCCGGTGAGTTTGTTGCCAAACACAAGAAAGGCTTCTTTATTGTCGGCCTGATCGCAGCGGTTTTCCTGTTGTTCACCAACCTGTTTTCCTCCTGCTCCCTGATGTTCCAGGGCGCAAGCTCGTCCATTGCCGCTTCCACCTATCCGTCTCAGGAC
>USQV01000070.1 GCA_900556965.1 uncultured Clostridium sp. | reverse complement strand
ATCCGGCTTGTACCATGCCTTGATACCGCTTACGATCTGTCTTGTTTCTGATCCGATCTTAACCTGTGAGCATAAGAGTTTCTTGGATTTTGCCACTTCCTCACACTTTACGATCTCACCGATCTGGAACTGGAGCTTTGCAAAGTCATCATACGTGATCTCCGGCTTTTTCTCTACATCCATCACGTTCTCATCAGCGTCCTCTTTCTTTTCCGCTTCTTTGGCTGCCTTTGCCGCTTCTGCCTTCATGGCCTCGACTTTTTCCAGAACTTCCTTGATATCTACGCGGGCAAACAGGATCTCCGGCTTTTCTGTCACCTTATTTCCGCTTGGATACAGACCGAACTGTGTCATTGCTTCCAGCTCTCTCTTGGAGGTATTTAACTGTGCCAGTATTTTTTCTGATGTTTCCGGCATAAAGGAGGTCAAAAGAGAAGCACCGATCGTGATCGCTTCTGTCAGGTTATATAAAACGGTAGCAAGACGATCCTTTTTGTCTTCCTCCTTTGCCAGTGTCCACGGCGTTGTTTCATCAATATATTTGTTGCAGCGGCGGAAGATGTTGAATATCTCTGAAATAGAATCTGCCACGCGCAGACGATTCATCTTTTCATCCACCTTCTGTACGGTTTCCAGAACGGTGTTCTTTAAGTCCTCATCGACTTCCTCTAAGATACCCTTGTTTTCTACGATTCCGCCAAAATACTTATTTGTCATGGAAACGGTACGGTTTACAAGGTTTCCGAGAATATTCGCAAGGTCGGAGTTCATACGCTCCACCATCAGCTCCCAGGAGATCACGCCATCATTTTCAAACGGCATCTCGTGAAGTACAAAGTAACGAACTGCATCCACACCAAAGAAATCCACCAGCGTATCTGCGTATAATACATTTCCTTTGGACTTACTCATCTTTCCGTCGCCCTGTAAAAGCCACGGATGGCCAAATACCTGCTTCGGAAGCGGAAGACCGAGGGCCATTAAGAAGATCGGCCAATAAATCGTATGGAAACGGATAATGTCCTTGCCGATCAGATGAAGGTCTGCCGGCCAGTATTTCTTAAACTGTTCAGACTGGTTTCCATCGCAGTCATAACCGATTCCGGTGATATAGTTAGTCAGTGCATCCAGCCATACATACGTAACGTGCTTCGGGTCAAATTCCACCGGGATCCCCCATGTAAAGGAGGTTCTGGATACGCAAAGATCCTGTAAGCCCGGAAGCAGGAAGTTGTTCATCATCTCATTCTTTCTGGAAACCGGCTGGATGAACTCCGGATGCTCATTTATATATTCGATCAGCTTCGGAGCGTACTTGCTCATACGGAAGAAATAAGCTTCTTCCTTTGCCGGCTGCACCGGGCCGCCGCAGTCCGGACATTTTCCGTCTACTAACTGGGAAGAAGTCCAGAAGGATTCGCACGGAGTACAGTACATGCCCTCATAGTGTCCCTTATAGATATCGCCCTGATCATAGAGCTTTTTGAAGATCTTCTGAACCTGCTTCTCATGATAAGTATCTGTAGTACGGATGAATTTATCGTAGGAGGTATTCATCATATCCCAGATCGTCTTGATCTCCCCTGCCACATTATCAACAAATTCCTTCGGTGTGATCCCTGCTGCCTCTGCCTTCAGCTCGATCTTCTGACCGTGCTCATCTGTTCCTGTCTGGAAATATACGTCATAGCCCTGTTCTCTCTTATAGCGGGCGATGGCGTCTGCCAGAACGATCTCATAAGTATTTCCAATGTGCGGTTTGCCGGATGTATATGCAATTGCGGTGGAAATATAGTATGGCTTCTTACAATTTTTACACATAGCTTTTCTCTCCTAATCTTAAAATTTTTATTACATTTCGACATAAAAAAAGCCCGTCTTATTTAAAGACGAGTTCTACCCGTGTTGCCACTTTAATTCAGAAATGCCTCGCGGCATTTCCCTCACCGGCTGTGTTTCTTCTTCCTTCGGAACGCAATTTCCGTTTTGATCGTTTTCACAGTCTGACACGCTAACGGGCGCTTCCGGTATAGCCTAAACGCTCCGCCATGCTGTTTCCTTCCTGCGGATCCTTCAGCCATACAGCTCCGGGACCATCTTCCGCAAACACTCCGCTCCCCGCTCTCACCATCCGGGGTCTCTGAAAGCTTCCCTTTCGCGTACTTTTCCCTTCCAAGCCTTTGTCTTATTATGCAAATAGTCTATCCTGTTCCATCCGTTTTGTCAAGCCATGTTTCCGCAAAGTCCGCCAAAGTCATGGCTATAAATTGCTTCATATTCCTCCTTCTGCTTCCATATATTAATGGTATACGGCATTTTTATGCTGAAATTCCGGAATAGAAAAGGGAGATGCCTCTATGTCTATGTGGACAAAATGGAACCGTAAGCTGCACAAAGCTCGTTTTTTTATCTTTTCTCTGACAGTCGTTCTATCCGGTATACTGTCTGCCTGCGGACAGGAGCGGATCCTGCACGAGCACGCCCCCATCTCGTCCCTGACTGCCGGACAAAAGAAATTTGACCGTTTCTGCCGGACGGTATTTTACGAGGAGCTGCTGGAAACAAGCACTCTGGATCTGCATTATCTTCTGACAAAGCCCGAAACTTACAAGCTCAAACCTCAGACTGTATCTCTCGGCGAATGTTCCCTTTCAGGCATGGCCGCAGATATCCGGACCGCCAGAAAATGGAAGGAACGTCTCGCCGCCTTTGACCGCTCCTCTCTCACTGACGATCAGAAGATCCGCTTTGACGGACTTTCTGCCAGCCTTGAGGCCACTCTATTATCTGAAGGTCTGGAGCTTTACCATCAGCCCCTCGCCCCCACCATCGGCATACAGGCACAGCTTCCGATCCTTCTTGCAGAGTATTCCTTCCACACCTTAAAGGATGTGGAGGACTATCTGGGTCTTTTATCGCAGCTTGATTCCTATTACGCCCAGATCCTGAATTTTGAAGCTCAGAAAGCGGCGGCCGGCCTTGGCCCCTCCGATGCCTCCATCAATGCGATCTTAGAGTCCCTCGAGTGTTATATGATCGATCCCGATGAAAATTTTCTGACGGAAGCATTTCAGACACGCATCGAGGAATTAAAAAAGCATATCCCCCTGTCCGATATACAGGAAAAGGAATGGGATATCCGTCATCGTGCCATGATCCGGGAGCATTTTATTCCCGCCTACTGTTCTCTGAGAGATGGGCTTAACGCTTTAAAGGGAAAAGGAAAAAATGAAGGCGGACTTTGCGGATTTAAGGATGGAAAAAAATACTATGAATATCTTTTAAAGAGCGGCCCGGGGGTATCCTATACGCCGGAGGAACTGAAAACAGCTCTTTCTGAACGAATGGTAAAGGATTATGAAGGGATCCGGACTCTGATCGCCAAAAATCCAACCTCGGATTTTCATCAGGAAAGCTTTTCTCTGACCGATCCGGAGGAAATCCTCTCTGACCTGAAGCTTCAAATGTCGGCTTCCTTTCCGGCATTATCCGATTGTGGATATGAAATCCGTTATGTTCCAAAATATCTGGAGACCGCCTTAAGCCCGGCCTTTTATCTGACTGCTCCTATCGATGAACAGGATCGGAATATCATCTACATCAACGAAGGCTATTCTGATGCCACAAAGGATCTCTATACGACTCTGGCACACGAGGGCTTTCCCGGACATCTTTATCAGACCGTATACAGCCGCAGCCATTCCAAAAATCCCCTCGATGCGCTGCTAAGCTGTTCGGGAGCCAATGAAGGATGGGCAACGTATGCGGAAAACTATGCCTGCTCCTTCCATAACGGCCTTTCCGAGATTGGCGGCAGATATCGCGCCCTTGTCCGCTCCTTTTCCCTATGCGTCCATGGTCTTCTCGATATCGGCATTAATTATGACGGATGGACGAAGGATCAGGCAAAGCAGTTTATCCGCGCCTGTTTTTATGCGGATGACTCTACGGTTGATCGTTTATGGCAGACGATGATCGACAATCCCACTAATTATCTGGAATACTGCGGCGGCTACATAGAATATACGGAAATGGCGGAGCAGGCCAAAGGGGCTCTTGGGGATCGATTTTCTCCGCTTGAGTTTCACACGTTTCTTCTTGATCTTGGGCCGCTCCCATTTTCTGTCATCCGTACACATTTTGAGCAATGGCTCAGACAGCAGACGCTGCAGGCTGTCATTGACTTTCACTTCTGTTCTTGTTAATATGTAGTCAGCCACAAAATTTCACTTTTCAAGGAGGATCTGTTATGAATGAAGTAATGAATGCCATTTTAACAAGAAGAAGTATTCGTAGTTTTACTGATAAACCGATTTCCAAAGAAATCCTTAAAGATATTGCTGATGCGGCACTTCATGCGCCCAGCGGTATGGGAAAACAGACATGGCAGTTCACGATCGTAACAAATAAAGAAGTGATCACCCGTCTTGCTGAGACCATCGGAAAAGAGCTCGAACGCGACAATTATGACATATATAAGCCTGCCGCCCTCGTGATCACCTCCAATTTAAAGGAAGGCCCATGGAGCAAGGAGGACAATGCCTGTGCTCTTGAAAATATCTTTCTGGCTGCCCATTCCCACGGTGTAGGCTCCGTATGGATCAACCAGATGCAGAATATCTGTGACCGTCCGGCGATCCGTGCGATCCTCAACGAGCTCGGCGTACCTGCCGACCACAATGTTTACGGTATGGCTGCTCTCGGCTACGCAGATCCGTCAACTCCGATCCAGCCAAAGGAACGCATCGGAAAAGTAGTTTATGTAGAATAATCAACGTAGAATAATCAACAGGGTGCCTGCCTGCAATCCTGATCGGTCTTTCCGATCCTGCAGACAGACACCCTGTCTTTATTTATCATCCGTTTACCACTTAGATCATACTCTCTGAACGTTTATCCGATGCATTAGTGGTCGGAAACCTTACATACCGTTTCCTCTCCCCATGCGGATATGGCTCTGTAGTAGCCGCAAAGTGCATGATTTAACTCCTCATCATACGTGTCCACAAGAAGGGGGCGTCCTCTAAGAGCCGCAAGCTTTGTTTTTGTGGCAACTAAGATAATATTTTCTTTTCCGACCTCCCGGATCACCTCCGGTGTCAGCTGCTGATTTCCGCGTCCGAACAGGTATCCCTGTCCCCCGGTGATCGTTACGATCAGCTTTACCTTTTTTCCGTGGATCAGCGAATAAAGCTCTTTTCCGCCAAGATCACCGGCAACAAGCTCCTTGTTCCGGATCAGGTCTACCCCGATCAGTGTGTTCTTAAGCCCAAGAACCTCCATAATTCCCCTGGTCGTTGTACCGGCGCCGATAATATAATAGGTATCCGGCTCCATCCGGCCCACTGTCTCATACGCAATGGATTCGATGGCGGCCGCATCCGACAGCGGCGTCGGCGCTTTTCTGTCCTGGGTAAAAGTACGCGCTCTGGGAATTTTTAAATATCCGTAAAGTCTAGTGCTGATATTTTCTTTTCGATACTGTTCTTCATCAATATCCAGCACTTCTTCTTCCTGTACTGCAGATATTTTCCCTGTAAGCCATAAAAGTGCCAGCTGCCCGGCAGCCTTCGGGTTTTTCGCATACACAGGAGAATGGATCTTAACGCCGGCAGGAATCCCCACGCAGCAGGCAGAAAGCCCTGCCGCTTCATATACATCTCTGGCCGTTCCATCCCCTCCTGCGAACAGAATCAGATCCACGTTTTCCTCAAGAAACCACTTTGTCAGCTTCTTCGTATCGGCAGCATCTGTCTCAGCCAGCTCAAAAGACAGCTCCCCCGCATCCATGGACGGCGCTATTTTTTCGCCATCCGGAGTATCTGCCATCTGTACTGTATGAAATCCAGATTCTTCTGCCACTTTTCCACCCATATTCTTGTGTCCGGTATAAATACAGAGCTCATCCTTTATCGGAAGAAGCTCTGCCAGAGCAGCACGGGCCCGCTCTCCGGATCTTGGAACAGCACCGCG
>USQV01000069.1 GCA_900556965.1 uncultured Clostridium sp. | reverse complement strand
TGATTCATTACGATCCGTGGTGGAATGTGGCAGCGCAGAATCAGGCGACAGACCGGGCACACCGGATCGGACAGAAAAATCAGGTCACAGTCTTTAAGCTGATAACAAAACACACGATAGAGGAGAATATACTGCATCTGCAGGAGATGAAAAAGAAGCTTGCAGATACTGTTGTAACAGAGGGGACAGGAGCCTTTTCCGGCATAACGCGGGAGGATATCTTAGCGATGCTGGAGGAATAGACAGGAGGTGGATTATGAGGAGAAAACAAATGCAGATCGTAAGTCTTGGCTTGGCGGCGGCGCTTCTTTTTTCCATGCCGGCAAGAGCAGATGTGCAGATCATTCCTCTTGAAGCATTTAATAATCAGACAGAAAACCGGGTGGAACCGCGGCAATCGAAGGGATCAGAGGGACAGACGGGAACGGCACAGCAGGCCGGACCGGGCCAGCAGACGGGATCGGTACAACAGACCGGGCCGGAGCAGCAGACCGTTTCAGATCAGCAGGCGGGGCCGGGCGGACAGACAGGCAGTGCCCTTCTGCCGACAGCAGCCTACACGACCACCGACAAGGAAACGGCGTCAACAGCAGAGCCGGTAATTTCCGCAGAAGCCGGAATACTCTATGATGTCACGAGAAATCGGGTGGTCTTTGAAAAGAACGCAGACGAAAAGCTGTATCCGGCCAGCATCACAAAGCTTTTGACCGCGCTTCTCGTAGTAGAGAATGCCGCGTTTACCGATCAGGTAAGGTTTTCCAAAACCGCGGTGACCGGGCTGGAATCCGGAGCGGTAACGCTTAATGTCTCGGAGGGAGATGTTTTGTCGGTCAAGGATTGTCTGTATGGTCTTTTACTAAAATCTGCGAATGAGGTGGCCAATGGATTGGCAGAGCATTTGAGTGGAAGTGTTTCCGCTTTTGCGGATAAGATGAACCGGAAGGCGGCAGAATTAGGATGTACGGGGACACACTTTGCTAATCCCAGCGGTTTAAACAGCACAGAGCATTACACGACCTGCCGGGATATGGCTAAAATTGCTGCCGCGGCATTTTCCAGAGAGGAGATCTGTAAGATCGCCTCGACCCTGAGCTATCCGTTTCCGGCAATAAAAAAATCGGCAGTGCGCACCATCACTCCCGGACATAAAATGCTCTACCCGAATGATTCCCGATACTATAAGGGAATAATCGGAGGAAAGACAGGCTATACCTCCCGTGCGGGAAATACGCTGGTCACCTGTGTGGAGCAGGATGAGATCCGTATGATCGCGGTGATCCTAAAGGCATCGGGAACACATTATGCAGATACAAAGGCTATGCTGGATTATGGATATCAGAAAGCAGCTTCTGATGCGGGAAAGACTCCCGGAAACAGATGGATCCGTGACGGGGAGAGCTGGAGATATGAGCTGGCAGACGGAAGCAGGCTATCAGACTGTCTGGTAACGATCGACGGTGAGGAATATGGCTTCGATGCTGCCGGAAAAATGCTGACCGGATGGCAGAAAAATGGGGAAAACTGGTATTATTTTGAGAGTAACGGTGCCCTTGTTAAAAATGACTGGCGGCAGGATGAAGACAGATGGTTCTATCTGGGTGTCGATGGCGCCATGCAAAAAGAAGGATTAAAGTAATAACAGCAGTCAAGCGGATATTTGCAATCCGCTTCGCTACTTGCTCATAACCGAATAACTGCTCCGCAGTTTATCAGAAGGAGCTTGCCGCAATTGAAGCAGGGGACTTACTTGATTCGGTTAAATACTAAACAGGAAAGGACTTAAAAGATGAAAGCAGAGATCAAAGTTATGGAAGCAATGATGGAAAACAGAAAGACGAAGGAACAGGCTCCGGCTTGTACGATCCTTGTGCACGGTGAGTTAAAGACCGTTCTCGATCAGCTGATGAAGGAGAATCCTCAGCTTCAGAGCTATGGACAGGCAGTTGCAACGGTTATGGAATTTGGCATTCAGGCGTTGGAGGGAAAAGATTCAGATTGCTGTACAAAATAGCTGCAATAACGGCCGCAGCTGGGGCGTGCCTGCTGCGGTCGGAATATGAGAAAAACTGTCTTGTGACAGAGGAATATGTGATCACCTCTCCCAAGCTAAAAGGGAGGGAAAAGACATTCGTATTTCTCACCGACCTCCACGATAAGGAGTTCGGCAAGGATAATCAAAGGCTTTTAGAGGTAGTCAGGGCAGTCCGCCCTGACGCTGTTCTTTCCGGAGGCGATATGATCGTGGCAAAGGGAAAAAGAAAGCTTTCAGCCTCTCTCTCCCTGTTTGAAGCTCTCGCAAAGGAATTTCCGGTATACTGCGGGAACGGAAACCATGAGCTCCGCATGAAAAAACAGAAAGATATCTATGGGGATGCGTATGAGAGCTATACGAAGGCGTTAAGGAGCTTCGGCGTCCATATCCTCTCGGATGAAGGTATCCGGATCACGGAGGATCTGATCCTTTACGGAGTGGATCTTGCTGAGTGCCACTACAGACCGGGTACTCCGAGGATGGAGCATATATATTTAAAGCATGCCCTCGGAGGTGTTGATCCGGAGCCCTTTTCGATTCTTCTTGCCCACTCGCCGGTGTTTTTTGAAGAATATGCTGCATGGGGGGCAGATCTTACACTCTCCGGCCATTTTCACGGCGGAACGATCCGCCTTCCGCTTTTGGGAGGATTGATGACGCCCCAGTATCAGTTTTTTTATCCGCGCTGCGGGGGCATCTTTACGGGTAAAAACGGAAAGAAAATGATCGTGGGAAGGGGCCTCGGAACCCACTCCGTCAATGTACGTTTAAACAACAAACCACAAGTTATAGTGGTTAGGCTAAAGCCGAAAAACAATATTTAGAAGGTTAATATTTCCTCAAACCTATTTACAGAGGATGAAAAGTCTGGTATACTGAGTGAGCAATGCAAAGCCAAAGATCAAGAGTCTCTTATGCGGGGCTCTTTTTTGTCACAAGAGAGGGTTCAAGCCGAAGGTCCGTGAGACTTAGCGCGTGATTTTGGTGCACAGCCTCGACTGAGATAAAACCGGATGAGGGAGTGAGAAATGGAGCTTTCTTATAAATTGGAGAAGTTTGAAGGACCGTTAGATCTTTTACTTCACCTGATCGAAAAAAACAAAGTGAATATTTACGATATCCCCATTGCGGAGATCACAGACCAGTATCTGGATTATGTAAATCACATGGAGGAGGAATCGTTAGATATAGTCAGCGAGTTCCTTGTAATGGCAGCCACACTTCTCGATATTAAGGCAAGAATGCTGCTTCCGAAGGAGGTCAATGAGGAAGGCGAGGAGGAGGATCCGCGTTCTGAGCTTGTCCAGAGGCTTCTGGAATACAAGACATACAAATACATGTCGCTGGAGCTTAAGGATATGGAGCTGGATGCCGATAAGATCTTTTATAAATCCCGGACAGTCCCGAAAGAAATCGAGCAGTATGAGGAGCCGGTGGATCTTGATAAATTGCTGGACGGATTGACGTTATCAAGGCTTCAGGCAATATTTGATGCAGTCATGAAGCGCCAGCAGGAGAAGATCGACCCGGTTCGCAGCTCCTTCGGAACGATCAAAAAGGAGCCGGTAAGCCTTGAGGAGAAGATCGATTCCGTTCTGGGATATGCCAGAAAGCACCGAAAATTCAGCTTTCGTTCCATGCTGGGCAGACAGAAGGATAAAACAGAGATCGTGGTCACATTTCTTGCGATCCTTGAGTTAATGAAGATGGGAAAGCTGCATCTGACACAGGAACGCCTGTTTGACGATATGATGATGGAAACAACGGAGCCGGAGGAAGATGAGGAAGCTTCGGATATCCGTGCGGAGGAGACCGAGTGAGAGTAGAGGATTTACGGGAGCAGGAGGCAGTTGTAGAGGCAGTGCTTTTTGCCATGGGACAGTCTGTTGAGATCCGCCAGCTGGCAGCGGCCTTAGAGCAAAGCGAGCAGCAGGCAGAGGCAGCGGCAGAGCGTCTGAAGGAGCGGTACGCAAACGAGGTTTGCGGAATGCAGATCATGCGTCTGGATGACAGCTATCAGATGTGTACCCGCACCGGATACTACGAAAATCTGATCCGCGTGGCGGCAACTCCGAAAAAACAGGTGCTTACAGATGTCATTCTGGAAACGTTGGCGATCATTGCCTATAAGCAGCCTGTGACAAAAGCAGATATAGAGAAAATAAGAGGCGTAAAATCGGATCATGCGGTGAACCGCCTCATTGAATATAATCTTGTATATGAGGCCGGTCGTCTGGATGCACCGGGCCGCCCGGCCCTGTTTGCAACAACAGAAGAATTTTTAAGACGATTCGGCGTAAGCTCCACAGTGGATCTCCCGGATATCGACCCGGAGCAGGAGGAGGAGATCCGGACAGAGGTGGAGGAGGAACTGAACCTGAAGCTGGATGCATCCGGCAGACTGCTGGATGACCGGAACAGGGAGACAACAGAAGAAACAGAACAAAAGGAGGACACGGTTCAATGAAATGCAGTGAGATCAAAGTGATCAAAAAAGATGGCACCAGAGAAGATTTCAACGTGCAGAAGGTGGTCGTGGCCGTTAATAAGTCGGCCAACAGAGCTATGATCACGTTTTCCAATGCGGAAACCAATTTTATATGTCAGTTTGTAACGGAAAAGGCAGAACAGATGGAGGTTTCGGAGATCCCGATCGCCCAGATGCATAATATCGTAGAGGGAGCGCTGGAGCGTGTCAATCCGCTCGTGGCAAAAAGCTACCGCGACTACCGCAACTACAAGCAGGACTTCGTGCAGATGCTGGATGAGGTCTATAAGAAAAGCCAGTCGATCATGTATATCGGCGATAAAGAAAACAGCAACACGGACAGTGCGCTGGTATCCACAAAAAGAAGCCTGATCTTTAATGAGCTGAATAAATCGTTATATCAGAAGTTTTTTATGACGGTGGAGGAGCTTCAGGCATGCCGTGACGGTTACATCTATATCCACGATATGTCTGCAAGACGCGACACAATGAACTGCTGTCTGTTTGATGTGGAAACGGTGCTTACAGGCGGATTCGAGATGGGAAATATATGGTACAATGAGCCGAAGACGCTGGATGTTGCCTTTGACGTGATCGGCGATATTGTTTTAAGTGCGGCAAGCCAGCAGTACGGCGGCTTTACCGTTCCGAATGTCGAGAATATCCTTGCCCCCTATGCGGAAAAATCCTATATTAAATATATTGATAAATATGTAGATCTCGGTCTGGAGGAGGAAAAGGCGAAGGAGGTTGCCTGGAACGATGTTCAGAGGGATATGGAGCAGGGCTTCCAGGGCTGGGAATATAAATTCAACTCCGTGTCCTCCAGCAGAGGCGATTATCCGTTTATTACCATGACAGCCGGAACCGGAACGAGCCGCTTTGCAAAGATGGCAACGATCACCATGCTGAATGTAAGGAAAAAAGGACAGGGCAAGGCCGGACATAAAAAGCCGGTGCTGTTCCCGAAGCTTGTATTCCTCTATGATGAGAAGCTTCACGGGCCGGGAGGAGAGCTGGAGGATGTCTTTGAGGCAGGCATCGAGTGTTCCTCAAAGACCATGTATCCGGACTGGCTTTCTCTGACCGGTGAGGGCTATATTGCCAGCATGTATAAAAAGTACGGAAAGGTGATCAGTCCGATGGGCTGCCGTGCCTTCCTTTCCCCGTGGTATGAGCGCGGAGGAATGGAGCCTGCCGATGAAAATGATGTGCCCCGCTTTGTGGGCCGCTTCAACATTGGCGTTGTGAGCCTGCATCTTCCGATGATCCTTGCGAAGGCAAGACAGGAGAGCCGTGATTTCTATGAGGTACTGGATTACTACCTGGAGCTGATCCGCAAGATCCACATCCGTACCTACGCATATCTTGGAGAAATGCGTGCCTCTACCAACCCGTTAGCCTACTGTGAGGGAGGCTTCTACGGCGGACACCTCGGTCTTCACGATAAGATCAAGCCGCTTTTAAAGACAGCAACCGCTTCAAGTAAGTGT
>USQV01000068.1 GCA_900556965.1 uncultured Clostridium sp. | reverse complement strand
CCTGCTCCTCCCGAAGGATCCGAATGATGATAAAAACGTTATCGTAGAGATCCGTGCCGGTGCAGGCGGAGACGAGGCGGCTCTGTTCGCATCCGAATTATACAGAATGTATGTTCATTATGCAGAACGTCAGAGATGGAAGGTGGAGCTCATCAACGTCAGTGAGAGCGGCATCGGCGGCATGAAGGAAGTCGAATTCATGATCACCGGTCAGGGCGCATATTCCAAGCTCAAATATGAGAGTGGTGTCCACCGCGTACAGCGTGTCCCGGAGACGGAGTCCGGCGGACGTATCCATACATCAACAGCCACCGTAGCGATCATGCCGGAGGCTGAGGAATTTGATGTTGTGATCGATGACAAGGATATCAGGATCGACGTTATGCGTGCGTCAGGAAATGGCGGACAGTGTGTAAATACAACAGACTCTGCCGTTCGTCTGACCCATATCCCGACCGGGATCGTGATCTACAGCCAGACAGAGAAATCCCAGCTGCAGAACAAGGAAAAGGCGTTCCGTCTTCTGCGTTCCAAGCTGTACGATATGGAATTAGAGCGTCGTCAGAATGAGGAAGCGGAGGCACGCCGAAGCCAGATCGGTACAGGAGACCGCTCCGAGAAGATCCGTACCTATAACTTCCCGCAGGGACGTGTGACCGATCACAGGATCAAGCTGACATTATATAAGATCGATGCCATTATGGACGGAGATCTGCAGGAGCTGATCGACAGTCTGATCGCGGCCGATCAGGCAGCTAAGCTGGCAAAGATGAACGAAAATCCGATCTAATGATGCCACGATATGCCAATATTGGGTAGGATTGTGGGAGTGTGCAGCACGGAACAATCCACAGGCATCAAAATCGGGGGGGCTTTTAAGGCGTCGCAAAACTGGTTTTTGCGGCGCCTATTTTTGCCTTTTTTAATATTTTTTTATTCCGAAACACCCTTCATTGCGGATGCGGCAATCTGAAGCACGGCGGAGGCAGCGGCCAGATAGAAGACGTACTGGACTCCGAAGCGTTCCCAGATGATTCCCATGATCGGGGAGGCAATGATCGCCATGATGTGGTCGACACTCAGACCGACGGAGAGAGTCCGGGTGACCTCGCTGCGGTCGAGGGCGATGGAGCGCATCATAAAGGCATGCACTATGTTAAACTGCTCAAACAGGACACTGAGGATGTAGGCCGCAAATACGAGAAAGAGCTGGGGGCCGCTTTTGGCAAAGGTGCCATTGGCCAGCATTCCGGCCATCAGCCCTAAGACAGAGAATGAGAGTGCGATATATCCGGCTTCGACCCAGAGCATCTTTTTCACGCCGAACCGATCCATCATGCGGCCGATTACCGGTGAGATCATGGAGCCGATAAAATGAGTGAGGATCGTAAGGAGCGCTAATGTGTCGGCACCCTGCTCCAGAAGCTTAATGATGACCCAGGGGGCGAAGACGATACGGATACGCTTCTGGCAGCCGTAAGCCAGAGTTACCATATAATAAGGCATATACCGGCGTCGGAACAGAAGACGGCGGTTTTTGACGGTCTCCTCATTTTCGGTATTACGCAGCACGAAAAGGAGCATGACGATAGCCAGAAGGGAGGCGGCTATGGAAAAGACGAAGGGACGGATCACGCGGCTCTGAAAAGAAAAGAATCCGGTGCGAAAGCCGATAAATACCAGTGCAGCGGCGATCATAGAGCCACGGGTCGAGTAGCTTTTAAATATTCCCAGGGATGTACCTTCTTTTCCGGGCTCCGCAAGGGACATGGAGATGGATTCATTGAGGGGCATAAACAGATGGTTTCCGAGAGATTGTATAAAGAGGAAGATCATCATGACGCTGTATCCGGGAGAAAGAAAGCCCATAACGGTGGCGCCGATTATCATAAGGATCTGAGAGACGATGGCCATTTTTATATTGCCGAGGAAGCCGATAGCCGCCACAACGACCATACAGAGCACACCGGGACTTTCACGCGGAATCTCGAGAAAGCCTCTCTGAATGGAATCAATGTGGAAGACTTCATTAAAATAGTTGGACTGGATGTTGCAGCTTAGCCCGTTCGCCAGCGCAATGCAGATCAGCGCAGCGGCAAAGAAACGGGCGGCCTGTTTTCTGGATGCTTCATTCATGATGTGATCTCCTTTACTGTCTCCATCCGGCAGTGCGGCAGAGACGAAACGTATTTTTTACAGTATATCACCGGGGCCTGCCGATTGGCAACAGAATGTATAATATGAACGGATAAAAAAAGCGTATGTCCGCGGCACACGGAATATCGGCTTAATTTTTGCACGGATATGTAAAAAAATGTTAAGAATACATGGAAAACATATTGTAATGCCACAAAAAATATGATATTATGTCCTTGTATCACGAACACAATACAAAATCGACGGGCCGCCGGCAGGCAGTGTCCGTCAGAATTTGCTGGAGGGATATTCTTATGAGGATGATGGACGCTATCGTAAAACCGACTGCTGGTGTTGGTCTGGAACTTCGTCAGGTTCCGGTACCGGTTCCGGGTCCGGGGGAAGTATTAATTAAAATTCATAAAACTGCTATCTGCGGTACAGATGTACATATCTATGATTGGAACGAGTGGTCAGCTCAGCACGTAAAACCGCCGATGGTTATCGGACATGAGTATGTTGGTGAGATCGCTGAGCTCGGTGAAGGTGTAACAGGCTTCACTGTAGGACAGAGAGTTTCCGGTGAAGGACACATTACCTGCGGCCACTGCCGTAACTGCCGTAACGGAAATATCCAGTGGTGTAAGGACACAAACAGCGTAGGTGTAGACCGTGACGGTGCATTCGCTGAATATGTATGCATTCCGGCTACAAACGTTATTGCCATCGACCCGTCTCTGGATGAGGACGTTGTTGCAATGTTCGACGCAGTAGGAAACGCAACTCATACAGCCCTTATGTTCAATTTAGTTGGTGAGGACGTTCTTATCACAGGAGCAGGCCCGATCGGTATGCTGGCAACTGCTATCTGTAAATATGCAGGCGCACGCCGCGTTATCATCACAGACATTAATGATTATCGTCTTGAGCTCGCTAAAAAGATGGGCGCAGACGCAGTTGTAAATACAGCAAAAGAAGATCTGAATGCAGTGATGAAGCAGCAGGGAATTGTTGAGGGATTCGATGTCGGCCTTGAAATGTCCGGAAACGGCGGAGCACTGAACCAGATGCTGGGTGTTATGAGAAACGGCGGAAAGATCAGCCTTCTCGGACTTGGAAACGGCCCGGTTTCCATGGATATGAACCTTGTTATCGGCAAGGGCCTGACCTTACAGGGTATCTACGGACGTAAGCCGGATAACTGGCACCAGATGGCATACATGGTACAGGATGGCCTTGATCTTAAACCGGCTATCACCCACAGATTCCACTATACAGAGTTTGAAAAGGGCTTTGAGGCTATGCACAGCGGAAAATCCGGAAAGGTTATCCTTGACTGGACAACAAAGAGATAATCGAGATAATCCGAAAACATCATAACATAAAGACAGGAGGAGCAGCAATGAAATCAGCTTTTGAACAGTATCGCGCAGAGCTGGATGCGATCCGCGAAGCAGGTACTTATAAAAATGAACGTATTATCACAACACCACAGTATTCCCGTATTAATACAACTGAGGCAAACGGCGTAGTCAATATGTGTGCAAATAACTACCTTGGTCTTTCCGCACATCCGCGTCTTATCAAGGCTGCAAAAGAGAGCTATGATAAGTGGGGCTTCGGACTTTCTTCCGTACGTTTTATCTGCGGTACACAGGAGATCCACAAAGAGCTTGAGAGAAAGATCGCAGACTTCGTAGGTATGGAAGATGCAATCCTTTATTCTTCCTGCTTCGATGCAAACGGCGGACTTTTCGAGACACTTTTAGGCGCTGATGATGCAATCATCTCTGATGAATTAAACCATGCATCCATTATCGACGGTGTTCGTCTCTGTAAGGCTAAGAGATATCGTTACCACAACAACGATATGGAAGATCTGAAGAAACAGCTTGATGATGCAAAAGCAGCAGGCTGCAAGCGTATCATGATCGCTACAGATGGCGTATTCTCCATGGATGGTTATATTGCCAACTTAAAGGGAATCTGTGATCTGGCTGATGAATACGACGCCCTTGTAATGGTTGACGACAGCCATGCAGTCGGCTTCATGGGTGAGCACGGACGCGGAACACCGGAGTATTGCGGTGTTATGGGACGTGTTGATATCCTTACAGGTACATTTGGTAAAGCAATGGGCGGAGCTTCCGGCGGATACACAGCCTCCAAGAAGGAAGTTATCGATCTGTTAAGACAGCGCAGCCGTCCATACCTTTTCTCCAACTCTCTGGCTCCGGCTATCTGTGCCGCAACAATTGAGACGATCAATATGTTAAATGAGTCCACAGCTCTCCGTGACAAGGTTCACGAGAATGCTGCATACTTCCGTACAGAGATGGAGAAGCTTGGCTTTGACCTTCTTCCGGGTGAGCATCCGATCGTTCCGGTTATGCTTTATGATCCGAAGGTTGCCAACGAGTTTGCACGCCGTATGCTTGCAAAGGGCGTATACGTAGTAGGCTTCTGCTATCCGGTAGTTCCGAAGGGACGTGACCGTGTACGTACTCAGATCTCTGCAGGACATACAAAAGAGGATCTTGATTTCGCTGTTAAGTGCTTCGGCGAGGTTAAGAAGGAAATGGGCTTATAATAAGAAGAATAACAGAGATTCCCGTCTGAGATCATGGCGGGAATCTTTTGCTATACGTTCGGAGGGGAGAATAGGTATGAAGAAAGCAATTAAGATATTTGGTCTCGCCTGTCTCATGACAGCAGCCATGACAGGCTCTGCATTTGCCGGAAGCTGGATACAGGATGCGGCAAGACCGGTAAACGTCAATGGATTATCCAACTGGTGGTATCGGAATGATGATGGAACATATCCGAAAAATGGCTGGGCATGGCTTGACGGAAACAATGACGGGGTCAGTGAGTGCTATCGCTTTGACAATGACGGCTGGATGTATATTTCTACCAGTGTGGATGGCTTCGAGGTCAATGCAAACGGAGCGTGGACAGTAAATTCTGCCGTTAAGGAAAAGCGGAATGCGGTACCCGCAGGACAAGGCGGAGCCCAGACAGATAATCAGCAGAACCCCAAAAACCAGTGGATCACAGACGCCAACGGAAAGAGATATTTCGATTCCAAGGGAAATATGTGCTGCGGCTGGAAAAAGATCTCCGGAGCTAAATACTATTTTGATGACGGCGGCTATATGGTGACCGGATATCACGAGATCGACGGGGCAGAATACTACTTCCTGAATGACGGAAAGCAGGCATTAAAAACGGTGTTTGATTCTTCAGACGATGTTTATTATGTGATCGAAAAAGAGAATCATACCGTGATCGATGTTGTCGATGCGTCAGACTGGAGAAGCTATAAGAAGGATGCGGACAGCAGCCTTGTGGATACCTCAAAGGTCGTATCTACAGACGGAACCTCCCATAAAAACAATTCCGGCAACTCTCAGGGCGGAAGTCTGGAGACCGGCATCAATGAGGATTGGGAGATGGAGTGCTTTGATCTGATCAACGAGCAGAGGACAAAGCGGGGCTTATCTGCGTTAAAGCATGATGATGCGATTCAGGAGGCCTGTGATGTCCGCGCCGTAGAGATCGCAGAATCCTTCTCTCATACGCGTCCGGACGGAACATCCTGCTTTACCGCGCTGGAGGATGCGGGATTGAGTGCAGGCGGCTGCGGCGAGAATATCTGCGCCGGAACGACATCCCCGAAGGCTGCGGTAGAGGCGTGGATGAATTCCCCGGGCCATAAGGCGAATATTCTTACAAAGAAATTCAAAAAAGGTGCGATCGGATTTTATTATGATCCGGATTCAGAGTGGACATATCACTGGGTACAGCTGTTTACCTATTAATCGCGGCATAAAAGCGGCAAGTAAAGCGGACATTCGCAATCCGCTTCGCTACTTGCTCATGAACGCAGTCGCTT
>USQV01000067.1 GCA_900556965.1 uncultured Clostridium sp. | reverse complement strand
GCACAGAGCAGAGAGCATATTCAAAAAAGCTTCTGGAGGAATTAAAGGAGCAGGGCTTTAAGGAGGTGGAAGGATGAAGCCGGAAAAACTTATTTTAAGTGCATTTGGGCCTTATGCGAAGGAAACGGAGATTGATTTCAGGAAGTTAGGAGAGAGCGGGCTGTACCTGATCACCGGCGACACAGGAGCGGGAAAAACAACGATCTTTGATGCGATCGCCTTCGCGCTTTACGGCGAGGCCAGCGGCGCCGTCCGGGAGACCGGGATGTTCCACAGTAAATATGCCAAGGCCGGGACTCCGACCTTTGTGGAGCTTACCTTTTTAAGCCACGGAAAGAGATATCGGGTGCGGCGGAATCCGGAATATATGCGGCCGAAGGAACGGGGGCAGGGAATGACGCTTCAGGCGGCCCGGGCCGAGCTTACCTTTTTTGATGAGCGCCGTCCCATCACCAAGCAGAATGAGGTGACAAAGGCCATCGAACAGATCTTAGGACTGGATTACGGCCAGTTTACCCAGATCGCCATGATCGCCCAAGGAGATTTTCAGAAGCTTTTGCTGGCAGAGACGGTGGAACGCGGAAAGATATTCCGGCGGCTTTTCCACACGGAGATCTATGAGCAGCTGCAGGAACGCCTGAAAACCGCAAAAAATGAATGCGACAGCGAATACCGCGAGATAAAACGCGGCATCAGTCAGATGATGGGCGGCGTTTCCTTTGTCCCCGGATCCTTGCAGGAGCAGGAATTTATTAAATTAAAAAAGACAAATTTTGAGGGACAGGTAGAGACCGGGCTTCAACTGATCTTAGAGCTGACAAAGGACGGAAAGAAGCGTCTTCAGGCTATGGAAGACGGAATAGAGGAGCTGGATCGCGAAATATCCGGCTGTACCGGAAAGCTGGAAAGGATCAGACAGAATGAGAGCCGGAAACGGGAACTTACGGAAAAACAGAAGGAGCGGGAGAGCTTTATCCCGATCCTTGAGGCTGCCGCCAAAAGGCAGGAGAAGGCGAAGGAGGCGGAGCCGGATATTGAGGCTCTGGGTCAAAGGCTCCGGGAGTGTGGAGATCGGGAACAGATATATAAGACAATTGAGGAAAATGAGACGTATGCCGTCTTGCTGACGGAAAAGAGCGATAAACAGAAAAGGGAAAGGGAGAAGCTTCTTGCCTCCGTCGAGAGGATGCAAAAGGAGCTTTCTATGATGACTGCCGAAAAAGACCGGCTTTCCGGGACAGGCGAGGAACGGGAAAGGCTTCTTGGCCGAAGGGAGCAGCTTGTCCGCCATAAGGCAGAGCTTTCCGGGCTTATGGAGAAGCTTGCCGCCGCCGAGATTAAGGAGGGGCAGGAGCGCCAACGGGCAGAAAAGCTGGAAAAAGCCTTTGAAGCAGCCGAGGCAGAGCTTATCGCCGATAAGGAGAAGCTTGAAAAGCTTGAAGAACGTCTGGAGGAGATCCATGGGATCAGGCTGCGTCTTTCGGAGCTTGATAAAAAGCTGCTCCGTGTTGATGAGAGAGCAAAAGAGGTTGAAAAGCTTAGCTTATCTCTGGAGCGGTGTGGAAAACTGGAGGGAGAGCTTCAGGAAAAACGGGAGATATACCGTCAGATATCAAAACGCCATCAAAAGCTTCAAACGGAGGCCATCGAGCTGGAGAACCGTTTTTATGATGCCCAGGCGGGACTTCTCGCCGGACGGCTGAAGGAGGGAGAACGCTGCCCGGTCTGCGGTTCCATCGAACATCCGGCCCCGGCGCGACTTCCGATAAATGTGCCGGAGAAAAAAGAGGTCGATGAAAAAAGAAGCATTGCGGACAGAGAAAATAAAAAACGGATTGAGGCCAGTGAGGCGGCCAGACAGCTGGAAGTGCGGATCGGAGAGCTTTGGGAGGAAATAAAGCAGTCGGTAAAGAAGCTGTTTGGGGAAAGCGTGCCGGAAAGCACGCCGGAAAGGGAAATTGCTCTCCTTTTGGCCCGTGAAAATGAACACCTTGACACACTTCGGAAAAGGTATTTGGCAGAGGAAGGACAGCTGCGCACCGATATGAAAAAAGATGAGCCGCCTGCCGGATGGGACAAGGAGCGGATCATGCAAAAGGAGCGGATCGGAGAGCTGGAAGGCCTTAAGGATGCCCGGAAGAAGGAACAGGAGGAATGCCTGCGGGGACTGGAGGGAGAAAAGGAACGGATCCGGGATGCAAGGGAGCGGATCGGCTTAGAGCTGGAAAAGCTCCTTAAGGTACTTCCGAAGGCATTGACGGAGGCAGCGATTCCGGATAAGGATTGCAAGGTATCGGCGAAGGAGGCGCTTGGTTTCCTCTCGGCGGCCCTTGATGAGCTTGCAAAGCTTCTTGCCACCCTGCAAAAAAAGCTGGAAAGAAAACAAAGACTGGAAGCAGAGATCCCGGAATGGGAAAAGAGGATGAAAGCATCCGGTGAGAGGGCCGAGGAGAGCATGCGGGAAATCGTCCGGATCGAAACAGAAAAAGCCTCCCTTCTGAACCAAAAGGAGGCTCTTATGGCATCTGTGGGGACGATCACCCGGGAAGGAAATATAGAACTAAAGAGGGAAGCCGAACAAAAAAGAAGTACACTCCTTTCCGAGCAAAGGAAGGCGGCCGAGGAATATTATCAGTGTATGCAGCGGGAGGCCGGCTTAACCGAGACGATTGCCGCGCTGGCAGGCTGTATCGACCAAAAGCTTTCAGAGACGGAGGAAGCTGTCGGCACGAAGCTTCAGGAGCTCCACGGAAATAGAAAAGAGTTATCCGATGCGCGGAGCAGATTCTATGCGGTTCAAACCTCCAACTGCCGGATCTATGATGAGATCGTGGAAAGAAAAGAGCAGATGATACAGACGGAACGCAGATATAGCTGGCTTAAGGCTCTGTCGGATACGGCAAACGGGGGACTTGCCCAAAAGCATAAAATCGAGCTGGAAACGTACGTGCAGATGGCCTATTTTGACCGGATCCTGAGAAAGGCCAATGTCCGTTTCATGATGATGACCGGCGGACAGTATGAGCTGGTCAGAAAGAAGGAGCAGGACACCAGACAGGGAAAGGTGGGGCTTGAGCTTGATGTACTCGACCACTATAACGGCACGGAAAGAAGTGTGAAAACACTCTCCGGAGGAGAATCCTTTATGGCCTCCTTGGCCCTTGCCTTAGGGCTTTCGGATGAGATACAGGCAAATGCCGGAGGGATCCAGCTGGATGCCATGTTTGTGGACGAGGGCTTCGGATCTCTGGATGAGGAGGCCCTCAGTCAGGCGATCACCGTCCTTAACCGGCTGGCCGGTGACCGGAGGATGGTCGGGATCATCTCCCATGTAGCAGAGTTAAAGAACAGGATCGAAAAGAAGATCGTCGTGACGAAGGAATGCGGAAACGGAAAAACAGGGAGCAGCGTGACGATCGTATCCTAGAAATATAAAAAAGCCCCGGGATCACCATTTTCGATGATCCTGAGGCTTTTTTTGTGTCATAGGAAACTTCGTCCTATGACACAAAAAAATGGTCCCTACATAAAGATGTACTTCAGAATAAAGAGTACAGCGAGGATATACATAGCCACGCTGACCTTTTTGCCCTTTCCGGAGATGGCATTGATGGCAACATAGGAGATAACGCCCATGGCAATACCCTCGGAAATGCTGTAGAAGAACGGCATAGCTGCGATGCAGATGAATGCCGGGATACCCTCGGAAGCGTCCTTAAAGTTGATATCGCTTACCGCACCGAGCATGTAGAAGCCTACGATGATCAGAGCCGGAGCTGTTGCGAAGGACGGGATCGCAAGGAAGATCGGGGAGAGGAACAGAGAGAGTAAAAACAGTACAGCTGTTGTAAGGGAAGTAAGACCGGTACGTCCTCCCTCAGAAACACCGGATGCACTCTCTACGAAGGTGGTTACGGTAGAGGTTCCGAGAACAGCGCCTGCTGTTGTTGCAACAGCGTCTGCCATAAGCGCTCCCTTGATCCTCGGAAGCTTTCCGTCCTTATCCAGCATGTCTGCCTTTGAGGCAACGCCGATAAGAGTTCCAATCGTATCAAAAATATCTACAAACAGGAATGCAAAAATAATTACAACAAATTCGAGAACCGGCACACCGCTGATGCTGAACTTTGCGAAGATCGGAGCCAGACTCGGAATGGAGATTCCGTTGGAGAAATCAGGAAGAAGGTTGTAGAAGCCTACCTCCGGATTCGGAACATAAAGTCCTGCAAACTGGCAGATCACGCCGAGGAGCCATGTGATCAGGATACCCCAGAGGATGTTGCCCTTTACGTTCTTTACAACCAGAATACCGGTGATGATCACGCCAAGGATAGCGAGGAGGACTGTAATGCCTGCATCCTGGAATGTAGCGGTAACACCGTTTAAGGTCTGATTATAGCCGTCCAGTGTGAACAGGCTTACTAAGGTTGCGCTGGAGATAACGATCTTTGCATTCTGTAACCCGATAAATGCAATGAAAAGGCCGATTCCTACGCTGACAGCCCGCTTTAACGGAAGCGGGATCGCATTGAAGATCGCTTCACGGACATTGCATACAGACAGGAGAATGAAGATAAGACCCTCTACCAGAACCGCAGCAAGAGCAACCTGCCAGCTGTAACCCATGCCGAGAACGACAGTGTAAGCAAAATAAGCGTTTAAGCCCATGCCCGGAGCCAGTGCAAAGGGATAGTTTGCAAAGAGCGCCATACAAAGTGTTCCGAGGAAGGAAGCAACGGCTGTCGCAGTAAAGACAGCGCCGTGATCCATTCCGGCAGCAGACAGGATGTTGGGGTTGACCGCAAGGATGTAAGCCATCGTCATAAACGATGTGATACCTGCCATCACCTCTGTTTTCACATCAGTGTTGTTTTCTTTCAGATGAAAGAATTTTTCCAGACTCATAATACCCTCCAAAAAAAATATAATTTATTAATTGAAGCAGTCCATCATAAAGGCTGCGACAATTTCCATTCCGAGGCGAAGATCCTTAACATTTAAGAATTCCTCGCGGGTGTGTGCGCCGGTACCCATGTGTCCGCCGAAGCAGATGGACGGCACTCCCGTAGAAAGCGGGATATTGCAGTCGGTGGAGCCGGATTCGCATTCTACACGGCTGCCGGTAAAGGCTTCGATTATAGACTGTGCTTTTTCGATCAGGGCATTCTGCTTATCCTGATCCACATCTCCGGTGCAGGGACGTTCTCCGAGAAGCTCACAGTCTACCGTTACCTTATCCATGTGGTTATAGGCATCCAGAACAGACTTGAAATAGCTGTTCATGGCGCTGAGGCTCTCGCGGACATCGGAGCGGTACTCAAAACGCATTTCCGCATACTGTGCGATGGTATTGATGGAGGTACCGCCTGTGATGGTTCCTACATTGTAGGTACTCTTACCGCCGGCCGGTACTTTGTAGGTGTAAAGTGTATTGATCATGGAAGAAAGGACCTGGATCGCATTGAGGTTGCCGAACTTTCCGTAGGAATGGCCGCCCTCTGTATGTACGCCGATCTTATAGCGGGAAGAACCCACAGCGCCTGTTACGATGGAATCGTAGGAGCCGTCGAGAGCTACATGAGTGGTGATCTTTCCTTTGTAGTCCTCCATAAGCTGACGCACGCCCTTCAGGTTTCCGAGACCTTCCTCTCCGGAGCTTGCCACAAACAGGATGCCGCGCTTCGGAACATAACCGTTCTTTGTAAACCACGCTGCCAGAAGCATCATGATCGCAAGGTTGGAGGTATTGTCGCCGACGCCGGGGCAGCGCATGATATCGCCGTCATATACGACATCAAAGGGCTCCATATCCGGGAACACCGTATCAAGATGAGCCGTGTAGGCCAGGAGATCCTCACCCTTTTCGCAATGGAACGGGTAGATCACGTTTAAGGCGCTGTCGATGTAGGCACCCTTACAGCCTTCCTTTTCAAACCAGTCCTTGACAAATTCTGCCCGCAGCTCCTCGTGGTTGGAAGGAGACGGGATCCGGCAAAGAGTATCTAACAGCTTTACCAGAGCGTCCTGATTGGACTCAATGTACTCCTTTAATTCCTTGGGTAACAGTTCATTCATTAGTTTGTCCCTCCTGTAAAAATTTTATTTTTTCTCCTCCTGGACCGGCTCTGAG
>USQV01000066.1 GCA_900556965.1 uncultured Clostridium sp. | reverse complement strand
CCCGATAAGCCGCATGATCTGGTTCTCATTCTTCCTGAAGGCAGCTGCTACGGTGATCGTATTGCTGATCAGAAAAACTGCAACCGCCAGAAGCATGAGGATGATCGTTCCGAACAGCAGTGCCAGAATTTTATTGAAGCTGGAAAGTCCGGCTGCCGCATTGTTGGAATAGTTTACCTTTCTCACGCCGGGTATCTGCTCCAGATAGCGGACGATCGGTCCCTGCTCAGCAATATCGTATAGATAGATCTCATAGGAAGCCGATCCCGCCAGTGGATTATCATCAGAAAAGCCCTCTGCCAGAGCGGCATTTTCACCGAAGTATTCCTTTTTAAAGCTCTCCCACGCCTGTTCGGAAGAAATATACTCCATCTCTTTGATCTGAGCTTTTTTCTCTCTGTTTATCTGTTCGCCGATCTTTTGGATCTCTCCCTCCGAAAGTGTTTCGTCAAAAAACACCGTGATGCCCATGGAGGACTCTGCTGCCGTCACCATATATTGAATATTTGCGATCACGGAAAAAAATACGCAAAACAAAAAAATACATGCAGAAATGATCGCGGTCGAAGCAAGAGAAAACCAGATATTTCTGCATATATTCATAATTCCCTGTCTTAAACAAAAGCAGAACGTACTAAATCTCATACCGGTACCCGCTTTCCTCCTTATCACTTATAATGATCCCTCTGTCCAGAGTGATCACACGTTTTTTCATCGTGTCTACGATCTCGTTACTGTGAGTTACAACGATTACCGTAGTCCCCTGTGCGTTGACATCTTCAAGGAGCTTCATTATTTCCATTGCATTCTGGGGATCCAGATTTCCTGTGGGCTCATCGGCAAGAAGAACCTCCGGCCGGTTGATCAGAGCCCTTGCGATCGCCACTCTCTGCTGCTCCCCGCCGGAAAGCTGATGCGGAAAAGATTTATATTTTGAGGATAATCCCACCATGCGGAGCATTTCAGGAACTGTTTCCCTGATTTTTCTGCCTGGGACACCGATCACTCTCTGGGCAAACGCCACGTTCTCATAGACATTCCGATCCCTGAGAAGGCGGAAATCCTGAAACACGACACCTAAACGTCTCCGATACTTCGGCACATAGCGGCGCGGCATTTTTCCCAGATCCATATCATTTACAATAACACGACCGGAGGTTGGTTCCACTTCCTTTAACAGGATCTTTAACAAAGTCGATTTTCCGGAACCGCTCCGGCCTGTAATAAAGACAAATTCGCCGTCCTCGATCACCAGATCGATACCGCGCAGCGCACGGCCTGCTTTAGAATAGGCTTTTGTCAGCTTTGAAATCTCTATCATTTTAGTAGTCCAGATTCTCCATATACTTCATGTACTTGACGACCATAAGCGCGATCTTGAAGGTGATCGCATCCTCAAATACCCGCAGATCCAGCCCTGTGCTTTTCTGGAGCTTATCCAGACGATATACCAGCGTGTTTCTGTGAATATAAAGCTGTCTGGATGTTTCTGAGACATTCAGGCTGTTTTCAAAGAATTTGTTGATCGTTGTCAATGTTTCCTCATCAAACTCATCCGGATTCTTTCCGTCGAAGATCTCTTTGATAAACATTTTGCAGAGAGGGATCGGAAGCTGATAGATCAACCGGCCGATACCGAGGTTGGAATAGGCAACGACATTTTTACTGCTGTAAAAGATCTTTCCGACGTCCAGAGCCATTTTTGCTTCTTTATAGGAACGGGAAACGTCCTTAATTTCATTTACGATGGTACCGAATGCAATATGAACCTTGGACATTGCTTCCGTATTCAGCATATCAAGAAGTGTATTGGCTGTTTTCTCCAGATCCTCGTAGGTTTCTCCCGTCTTTACCTCGCGCACAAGGATAATATCCTTTTCATCTACTGCAGTGATAAAATCCTTCGTTCTTGCAGAGAACAGGCTTCTGACCGTCTCCAGTGCATTGACATCCTTTTCATTCTTCGTTTCAATCAGGAATACTACACGTTTAACATTCGTCTCAATATGGAGCTTCTTTGCCCGGTTATAAATATCCACCAGAAGAAGATTATCGAGAAGAAGATTCTTGATGAAATTATCCTTATCAAATCTCTCCTTGTAGGCAACCAGAAGATTCTGTATCTGGAACGCTGCCAGTTTTCCTACCATATAAACGTCATCGCTGGCGACCTTGGCCAGTAAGATGTACTCTAACTGATGTTCGTCAAACACCTTGAAAAACTGATAGCCGGAAATTACCTGACTGTCAGCCGGTGAATCTGCAAACGCAAGGATGGAGCTTTCATATTCTTCCGCATGATCAAACGTGGAGGCCAGAACCTTTCCCTCAATATCACACACGCAAAGATCGATTCTGGTAATTTCCTTCAAGCCTTCAATGTTCGCCTGTAATATTTGATTTGAAATCATATTGCTCTCTCCTTTACATTAATATAGACATATACCTAATATGGACATATACCTTTTCTTATTCTAATGCAAAACAGTAAAAAAAGAAAGAAAAATTTTGTATTTTTTTATAAAAATGTTGTTTACTGCGATATATATAAAAAGGAGGCATGCTCCGAACGATCCGGACATGCCCCCATCTCTTTGTGTTTTTCGGTTCTATCGAATCATCTTCTCTGTTTCTTTATCGAACACATAGATCTGATCCGGTTCCATGGATATCTTTATCTTTTCTCCCGGACGCATGGAAAGCTCCTGACCCTCCAGACAAAGCGCTCCTGTATCCTCCATCAAAAACCGGATCCCATTTAAAGGCTCACGGGTTTCATTCTGAGAAAACTTTGCCTGAAAACAGCCATTCTCTGCATTCTGATCCGTACAGATGTGGATCCTGTCGGCCCGAATACCGAAGATAACCTCTTTTCCGATATATCTGCCATTCTCTAAGGCCGCTGACGTCTTCTCTGAAAGGAAGGTCTTTCCGCTTTTGTTTTTGAGTCCTATTCTTCCGTTCTCATTAAATACAGCTGCCGTAAAGAAATTCATTGGAGGAAATCCTGCCACTCTCGCCACAAATCGGTTTATGGGATATTCCACCAGCTCCTTTGGAGAGCCCTCCTGACAGATTTCTCCGTCATCCATTACGACCATTCTTGTCGCTAGGGCCATTGCTGTTTTCTGGTTATCCGTCACATAGATGACCGTCATATCCATCTTTTTGCACACCTTGGAAAACTCCCTTCGGAGAACCTCCTGAAGGCTCTCCTTAAGATCCGCGATCGTGCTGTCGAGAAGAAGGATCCCCGGGCGGCGCATGAGAGCACGGCCCAACAATACACGATATCTTTCTTCCATTGACAGCTCCTCGGACTGTTTATCTAAAATGCGTTCTATTTTGAGGAATCCGGCGATATCTTCGATCCGTTCTTCGATCTCTGCCTGCGGAAGCTTTGCCATACGCAGTGCAAAGGAAAGATTCCCGGCCACTGTCATTTCCGGATACAGCACACTGTTTTTAAATACCATTGCTATGTTTCTGTCTTTAGGGTCTGCATGCGTCATATCTTTCCCGTCAATAAACAGAGAACCTGAGCTGATTTCCTCCAGACCGGCGATCATGCGGAGCAGTGTAGATTTTCCGCAGCCCGCCGGACCCGATAAAATAATAAATTCTCTGTTTTTGATCTCAAGTGAAAAATCCCTGACTGCCATCTGCCCGCCCGGAAAAACTTTGTTTACATTTTTTAATATTAATCCCGCCATTTTTCCTCCTGCTCATCAAAAGGTCTCACCTTTGTATACCCTGTCTTATGTGCATTTAGGCTTAAGCCGCACAACAGACAATTTTCTAATAATATCCTACACAAAACAGGGGGACTTTTCCATATTGTAATTCACCAAAATATTCTATTCTTTTCCATCATTTTGTCTATAAGGCAAAAAAACAGAGGGAAAACCATACGATTTCCCCTCTAAAAGTTCATTATTTAATGTTTATTTGGCAATAATGCCGATTTTCCGCTTATTTTACAGCGATAGCTTCCATCTCAAGAAGAACGCCCTTCGGCAGCTTGGCAACCTCAACGCAGGAACGAGCCGGGCATTCCTTTTCAAAATACTTGGAGTAGATTCCGTTGATCGTTGCGAAGTCATCCATGCTCTGGATAAATACTGTTGTCTTTACCACGTTATCAAGGGATGTGCCTGCTGCTTCCAGCAGGTTCTTCATATTCTTCATAACCTGCTCAGCCTGTCCCTCGATTCCCTCCGGAACATTGCCTGTAGCAGGATCTACCGGGATCTGTCCGGATGCGAATACAAATCCGTTCGCTTCGATTGCCTGGGAATACGGTCCGATTGCTGCCGGTGCGTTTGTTGTGCTGATTACTTTCTTCATTTCTTTTCCTCCAATGCTCTTATGCTTTTTTCTGTTATTTCTATTTTACCCTCTTTTAAAAGATGGCCAACAGCGCGTTTAAATGCATTCTTGCTGAGCTTAAATTCCCGTGCGATCACCTCCGGGGATGCCTTGTCATTAAACGGCAGCACGCCGTCAAACTCCCCGAGCACCTTCATAACCAGCTCGGCATCATCAAATATCTGATTGTGGGCCTTTTCTCTGGAGCTTAAGTCCAGCTTCCCGTCCTCCCGGACTCTGGTAACTCGGGCGTGTATATCCTGACCCACCTTGAAGCCTGCAAACAGCTCCCTTTTCGGGATCATTCCGTAATATCGCTCATCTACAGCCACAAAAGCTCCAAGCTCAGGATTGATCTCAAAAATAAATCCGTCCACCTCGTCCCCCGTTTTATACGGAGAGTCACTACGAAGAAGGGAATATGCCTTCATTGTCGCCGCGAGGCGCTTGCTCTTATCGATATACAGACCTACGAGGCATCTTTCTCCCTTTCTTACCGAATATGTCTGCTCTTTAAACGGAAGAAGAAGATCCTTTTCCAGTCCCATATCGAGAAATGCACCGATCTTTGAAACCTCCTTCACCGTGAGGACAGCCGTTTCTCCCAACGTCAGTTTCGGTGTTGATGTTGTGGCGATAATCCTGTCTTCTGAGTCTTTATATAAGAAGACGCGCAGGAGGTCGCCGGTTTTTGTTCCCTCCGGAACCTGTTTTTTCGGAAGGAGCACTCCCTTTTCTGTGCCCTCCGCATTTTTCCCCGGCTCACCCAGATAAATGCCAAAGTCTTTTTCCTTTATTACTTCGAGTTCTTGAATTTTTCCAAGCTCCAACATGTCTTTCGTCCTTTCCGCCCGTCTGTAACGCCGGGCCGTGCTGACTAATCAGCCAGCTCTATATTAGCAAAGATACTGCCGTCTTCGCTGCAGAGAGAAACCACATATCCGTCTGCTGTTTCCGCAGCTTTCAATACGACCTCATCTCCGAGCACCGCCGCCTTTTTATATTCTGCACGGATCTGGCGGATCTTTATATCTGCCGGAATGACCTCCCGGGCAATATCTACATACTGTGCATTATTTACATGATGATTCGTGTCGATCTGATGCCGGAGGATCGTGAGCCTGCCCACCTCTGTCATATTATCCGGGAGAAGGATCCTCCGGGGGGCATAGTCCATTTCAAGCCTTGGCTCCTCTGCACCGTATTTCTCGACATCGCTTTCCATGATCCGAACCGGTCTTCCCGCCTCCGTATCATAGAGGAACCAGCAGGAATTTGCCTGTACCAGATATTTCCTCTGCTCATTTAAGATCACAAAATTACGCATTGCATAGATTCCCTTGATCTCATAAGGCCAGGTTGCAACGGTAATGTGTTCCCCGAGCTTCGGCCTTTCCCGGATCTGGATCTGCCATGAGGACAGAAGCCATGCCCGTTTTTCTTTTTCCAGCCAGTCAAGTCCCACACCGCAGTCCTCCGACTGAAGCGTTGAGCAGTCCTGAAGATAATTCATGATCCCTATGATGGATAATCTGGCATCCGCATCCAATTCACTATAACGGACACGACTTTGTAATTCGTACATATTTTTGTCCTTTCCATGCTATTATACTCGATAACGGGTTCCTATTGCAATACCAAAGTGGCTTCCGTTTTGCTCTCATTTTGCTCCTGCTTCTTTTGCATAACGGAAAACTCCATCGAAATTTCCTGTTTCGCATTTTTTGTGTCATAGGACAAAGTTTCCTATGACACAAAAAGAGCCCCAAACACTTTTCATAAAGGTTTGACGCTCTCTTTTCAGCTGGGCTACAAGGATTCGAACCTTGAAAATGACGGAGTCAGAGTCCGTTGCCT
>USQV01000065.1 GCA_900556965.1 uncultured Clostridium sp. | reverse complement strand
CAGTTATTCGGTTATGAGCAAGTAGCGAAGCGGATTGCGAATATCCGCTTGACTAGTTTTTATCGATTCTTTTTTAGCCTTCGATTCAGGTGCAGCGGGAAAAACGGAAGCCCGGCCGCTGCCGCCTCTGCCTTTCCTTTCCCCTCCCGCTGATACAGCCGGATCGTTTCATCTAACTGCCTGAAACGTTCTTCATCTCTCTCATCCGATACCCGCATCAGGTAATCGATCTCCTTTAGTACCTTTTCGTTGACCATTCGGCTGATATCCTGACTCAGCTTTTCATTATTTTCCTCGATCGCCTGTCCGATCATCCGGATCATCAGTGCCCGGAATTGCTCTGCCCGCTCTTTTGCCATGAGGGATGTAACTTCTCTGTCATCCATATTTTCCAGTTTTTTCTCCGTATTTTCTCCGCATTCTTCCTTGTCTACGCATTCCTTTAAAGCTGCCACAATATCCTCCTCCAAAACATTATCCGGGACAACCACTTCCCCATTATTTTCCATGATCCGGCTCATGATCGGCTTAATTGCCTTTAGCTGATACCCCTTTTCCTTCAGCTGCTTTATCTGTCTGAATACTCTGACATGAAGATCCGTATAGTAACGGTGCCCCATCTCATTTCTGGGTATATCTATATTAAGTTCTTCTTCCCAATATCTCAGAACATGAGACTCCACGTCGACCTGCTTTGAGGCATCGGAGATCAGATAATGATTTTCTGACATGGTTGTCCGCTTCCTTTCCCCTGTTAATTTCTTCTGTTAACAGTATATGAGCCATATTCGCCGATTATTACAAATAAATCCTGTATACAGAAGGCCACACGGCTATCCGTATACAGGATCTATCTTTTTACTTATTCTTTTATCCTTCTTTTGCAATATTTACAAATCGAGTCAGCTCCGGCTTCCAGCCTAGATTAACGGTTCCGATGGGGCCGTTTCTCTGCTTGGCGATAATAACCTCCGCCACATTCGGCGTATCCGTGTCTTTATTGTAATAGTCATCACGGTAAAGGAACATCACGACGTCAGCATCCTGCTCGATGGCTCCCGACTCTCGAAGGTCGGAAAGCATTGGCCTGTGGTCGGTTCGCGTTTCGCAGGCACGGGAAAGCTGGGACAGTGCAACGACCGGCGCATTGAGCTCTCTGGCAAGGGCCTTTAAGGAACGCGAGATCTCCGAGATCTCCTGCTGGCGGTTATCACCGTTTTTTGCACTTCCTGTCATAAGCTGCAGATAATCGATCATTACAAGATCAAGACCATACTCCAGCTTGATCTTTCTGCACTTGGAGCGCAGCTCCATAACAGAGATACCCGGTGTGTCATCAATAATAAGCTTGGAATTTCCGATACTGCCGATTCCCTCTACTACGGCATCCCAGTCAGCCTCTGATAGCGTTCCGGTCCTAAGCTTCTGAGAATCCACATTTGACTCCATTGCCAGCATTCGATTGACCAGCTGTTCCTTTGACATTTCCAGACTGAAGATCATGCAGGTCTTCTGCCTTCGGACACCGATATAATCCGCAATATTTAAAACAAAGGCCGTCTTTCCCATAGACGGACGGGCCGCGATCAAGATAAGATCCGAAGGCTGCAATCCGGATGTCCTGTAATCCAGATCGATAAAGCCCGTTGCAATTCCGGTAACCGTAGACTTAGAGCGGGTCGCCTGCTCGATCTTATCGAGAACATTCAATGCGACCTGCCGGATCGGAACAAAATCACCGCCTGTTCTGCTCTGGAGAAGATTGAAAATACTTTTTTCTGTATCTCCAAGGATCGTATCCAAACTCTCCTTTCCCGCATAACAGGAATTGGCGATCTCCTCGTTTATTTTTATCAGGCGTCTCATGACCGCCTTTTCATGTACGATCGTCGAGTAAGAGCGGACATTGGCTGAGGTCGGAACCGTAGCCATAATATCGCGGACAAAATCCAGACTGCAGACCTCCGGGGGAACGTCCTTTTCCTTCAGTCTGTCCTGAAGTGTGACCAGATCGACCGGCTTTCCTTCATTAAAAAGCTCAACCATGGTTTCGAACATGACGCCATACTGACGCTGATAAAAATCATCACCGACAACGATCTCCGAGGCGGCGATGATCGCATCCCTGTCCATAAGCATGGATCCGATCACAGACTGCTCCGCCTCTACGCTGTGCGGGAGCACCCGTTTAACTAGCGCTTCTTCCATGTTTCCTCCAAAAAGTCTACCTTACGATCAGGCCTCTACGACCTTGACTCTTAATTTTGCTGTTACTTCCTTGTGAAGCTTGATCGGTACTTCAAAGGTTCCGATGCTCTTGATGGGATCCTGAAGTACCATCTTTTTCTTATCGATATCCAGCTTTAACTGATCCGCTGCCGCTTTTGCAATTTCCTTTGTGGAAACAGAACCAAAGGCTCTGCCGCCTTCTCCGGCCTTGATGGAAACGGTCACGGAAAGCTCATCGATCTTTGCTGCCAATGCCTTTGCTTCTGCCAGCTGCTCTGCTGCAACCTTCGCTTCATTTGCTTTCTGAAGCTTCAGATCGTTCAGGTTCTTTGCCGTTGCTTCCAGACCGAGCTTTTTCGGAAGTATAAAGTTTCTTGCATATCCGTCATTGACCTTTACGATCTGTCCCTTTTTTCCAAGTGCCTTTACGTCCTCTAATAATACAACTTCCATTTTAAATTTCTCCCTTCTCCTTCATTGCAAGGATCACCTCTTTGACCTTATCCTTTGCCTCCTCGACAGTCATACCGGTCAGCTGGGCTCCCGCTATCGTTCTGTGCCCGCCTCCGCCAAGCTTCTCCATCATTACCTGAACGTTGACTTCATCAATGGAGCGGGCGCTTACAAATATTTTTCCTTCATAAGGTGTCAATACCACAGAGGCCTTGATGCCAATAATATCCAGCAGCTCGTTTGCCGCCTGCGCTCCCGCTATCGTCGGGCTTTCCACGCCCTCTGCCGGGCATACACTGATAGCAAAGGCTCCCTCAAATACTTCTGCCTGACGGACTGCCTCCGCTCTGGCCTTATAGTCTTCCATTTTATCACGGAACAGCTTTCTTACACGAGTGACATCTGCGCCGTTTCTTCGCAGGAATGCTGCTGCTTCAAAGGTACGGACACCCGCCTGATTCGTGAAATTATTTGTGTCGATCACGATTCCGGCATACATGGCATCCGCCTCCGGAGATTTGATCCGGATACTGTCCGCTACATACTGCAGGATCTCAGCCACCAGCTCACACGCTGAGGATGCGTAGGGCTCCACATAAGACAGCGTCGCATTGGAGATCACCTCGCTGGACTGCCTGTGATGGTCGATAACAACGATGGTTTTTACAAGCTCCAGAAGCTCCGGCTCCTCTGTATAGCTGGGGCGGTTTACATCCACAACTACCAATGCGGTGCTGGGATCTGCCAGCTCTGCCGCTTCCTCGCCGGTGACAAACAGATCCTTCGGATAATCACTGTTCCCGGTAAATCGGTCCATCATGGGCCGTACCGAGGAGGTGACCTCATTGATCACGATATATGCCTTTTTATTCAACGCTACGGCGATCCGGTACATTCCGATCGCTGCGCCGAAGGAATCGATATCCCCGATCTTGTGTCCCATGATCAGAAGACGATCCTTTGTCTCAAGAAGCTCTCTGAGCGCATGTGCCTTTACACGCGCCTTTACACGCGTTGTCTTTTCGAGCTGCTGGGATTTTCCGCCGAAATAGAGGATCTTTCCGCCATTCTTTACTACAGCCTGATCCCCGCCGCGCCCAAGGGCCATATCGATAGCGATCCGGGCATACTCATAATTCTGCGTATAGGTATCACCGTTCATACCGATACCGATACTCAAGGTTACCGCCATCTCATTTCCGATATTAACGGTCTTTACTTCCTCCAGCAGGCTAAAGCGCTCCGCCTCAAGACGCGGCATGTAACGCTGCTTGATGGCAAAGAAGTATTTATCCTTTTCCAGCTTTTTAACGATTCCGTTGATGCCGGAGATATATTTGTTGATCTTCCGGTCGATCAGGGCAACTAAAAGTGAACGGCGCACTTCCTCTACGCTCTCGAGTGCCTCGTCATAGTTATCGAGATAGATAAGCCCTGCCACCATCTTCTGGTCGGTGATCGCCTGAATGTAGCCGCGGATCTCCGTTTCATCATAGAGATAGACCGCCAGCAGCTGCTGGCTTCCGTCCCGGGACTCATTTTTATCCATAATGTCGCTGTCGGGACAGATTGTGACCTTCTTTACGCTGATCCGGTACTCAGCATCCTCGTAGGAGCTGTGAACCTCCAGACTTTGTTCCATTTTTTCCAGTTCCTCTGCGGTAATTCCGTCAAACAGAACGGTAAGATTTCTTCTGGCTCCCTTTTCCTCCCTGAGGATCTCTGTCAGAGCACGGTTCGTCCACAGGATCCGTCCATCCGTATCTGCGATTCCGTAGGGAAGCTCCATGGATGCCAGAAGCTGCTTTTGGCTCCAGCTGTAATCGGCCCCGAATGCCACAAGTCCGGACATAAGCCTCTTTTTTCCGTACCACCAGAGGAGGCCTGCACAGATCAGGTACAGTATTGTAAATACAGACATGGCAATACCTGCCTGACTGGAAAAGAACAATACTGCAGCATTGGCAAAAAGCATCAGGATCGAGAGCACCAGCGGCCACTGCAAATAGATCTGCAGCAAATTTCTGACCTTTTTATCTTCTTTCATATCTTTCTCCTATGCAGTCAAAGGTGACTTTGGTATCAGTATACCATACATCCGGATATTTGTAAATTTTATTCCTGCTCATTGACTTTCCATGCCTTCTGTGTAAAATGAAGGGATATGGGCAAATTGCTCCCCAAAGATGACCCAAACGGAGGAATCGGAAATGACCATAGAAAATGATCTGGGCCGTGATGATATAAAAAAGCTCGTATGGAGGATCGCCATCCCCAGCATGATGGCTCAGTTTGTCAGCGTTCTCTACAGTATCGTTGACCGCATGTATATAGGAAATATCCCGGAGGCCGGAACCTTTGCACTGGCGGGAGCAGGTGTATGCGGCCCCGTTGTGACCATGATCGGATCCGTTGCCTTCTGGGTAGGGATCGGAGGTTCGCCGCTAATGAGCATGAGTCTCGGACAGGGCAATGCAAAACGGGCAAAGCAGATCTTGGCCAACAGCTTTCTTCTTCTGGCCGTGGCATCCGTGCTTCTTATGCTGCTCGTCTATCCGTTCCGGGAGCCCATGCTGCGCTTCTTCGGCGCCAGTGACACAACGCTTCCCTATGCAGATACCTATTTTTCCATCTATCTGTCCGGAACCTTTTTTGCACTCATGGCAACGGGAATGAACCAGTTTATCATCAGTCAGGGCTTTGCAAAGATCGGCATGTACTCTGTCATGCTGGGGGCAGTCCTGAATATCATCCTCGATCCCGTTTTCATCTTTTTGCTGAATATGGGAGTTGCCGGAGCGGCTCTGGCAACCATATTATCCCAGATGGCAAACTGCATCTTCGTGCTCTCCTTTCTTTTCGGAAAGAGGGCGATCGTGCGTATCACGTTCGGAAATTATAATATGCGTCTGATGGGAAGGATCCTTGTTTTAGGCTTCACGCCGTTTATTATCATTGCCATGGATAATGTAATGATAATCACCATGAATTCCATCCTTCAGACCTACGGCGGCCCACAAGAGGGGGATATGCTGATCACCTGCGCCACCATCGTTCAAAGCTTTATGCTGGTGATAACCATGCCCCTTGGCGGTATCACCGGAGGAACGCAGACGATCCTTGCGTTCAATTACGGCGCCGGAAAAAATGACCGGGTGAAAAGTGCCCAAAAGTATATCTTCCTTCTGGGCGGGATCTACACCCTGATCCTGTTCATTCTGGCCCGGACATCCGGCTCCCTCTTTGTGCGGCTGTTTACGTCGGATGCGGCTCTCGCTGCCGAGTCTGTCCGGCTGATACGCGTCTATACGCTGGCTGTCGTTCCTCTGAGTATTCAATATGAGATCGTTGACGGCTTTACCGGCCTCGGTATGGTTCATCTTTCCCTTCCCCTCTCCTTTTTCCGGAAAGGCGTTTACTTCCTTGCCCTCTTTATTCTGCCTTACCTCGGAGAGGCACGGTCGGTATTTTATGCGGAACCGATCTCCGATATCATCAGTCCGGCGGTTTCGATCATTATCTATGTGATCGCAATGAGAAAATATTTTAACCGAATCAAGCAAGTCCCCTGCTTCAATTGCAAAAAGCAATAAGCAGTGGGTGGGGACTTGCTTGT
>USQV01000064.1 GCA_900556965.1 uncultured Clostridium sp. | reverse complement strand
ACCCAATGCTTATTGCTTTTTGCAATTGAAGCAGTGGGTGGGGACTTACTTGATTCGGTTAAACAAATACTACTGCAGCTCGTCTACCGACGCCACGATCTTACCGTCCTGCCATATCCTCTCAAGATCATAGAAAAGACGATCCTCTTTAGAAAATACATGTACGATTATATCGCCGTAATCCATCAGTATCCATGTGGAGCTTAAGCTGCCCTCTTTCTGGTGGCATTCGTATCCGGCTTTAAAAAGCTGTTCCTCAACGTTGTCAACGAGAGCCTGAGCCTGATTGGCATTCGATGCAGATGCAATTACAAAGTAATCTGCAATTACAGTTACATCCTTAATGTCAATGATTTTTATGTCTTCTCCTTTTTTCTCCTCCAAAGCTGCGACTGCGAGCCGTACCATATCTTTTGACTGGTTCATCCTTAACGTCCTCCTTTTGCCTGTTTCTTTCCACTACTGTTTTCATATCGTCCCGGGCAGCCTGTGTTAAAGGATCAATGGGACAATTTTTTGACTTCAGATAATTTAAGACACTATCCATGATCGAAAGGCACGCCTGATCAAGGTCAATAAATGATAGCCGCCGCATTTCCGGAAGATCCTCTGCTTTATCGCGGCGCGGTTCAATATAATCGGCCACATAGAGGATCTTATCGAGAAGGGTCATTCCCGTCCTTCCGGTCGTATGACAGCGTATGGCATCGGCAATCTCCTCATCCTCGATCCCATACTTTTCCTTTGCCATCCATGCACCGAGCTTTGCATGCAGCAGAGATGGATCCGTATATTCGCTATCTGTGATATCGATCCCCTTCCGCTTACATTTTTCTAACATCGTCGCGTTGTCATAGCGCTTTGCACAGTCATGGAGGAGACCGGCGAGCTCCGCCTTATCCAGATCATAGCCATACCGCATGGCAAGTGCCTGACAGGTATAAGAGACCCCCAGCGTGTGTTCAAAGCGCAGGGGATCCAGCTTCTTTTTCAAACGTTTTCTGATTTCAATTACTCGATTATCCATATTGATTCTGTCATTACACCTCTGAAGTCTTTTTATTATCGATAAAGTTCATGTTCAACAATATACTCTGCAACCTTTTTCGGGACATCGTGGCTGATGTCCTTTCCCGCTTTTACTTTATCACGGATATCTGCTGATGCGACATCAATGATCTCATTGTGCAGGACTTGGATATCAGCACCGTAAGCGCCCTTAAGATAGTGGATCTGCTGCTCAAAGGTGCGTTCGGCGGTCTCATATCTCCGTCCGGATACCAGCAGAGAGGCCAACGCCATTACCTTCTCCGGATGATACCATTTTTCGATCTGAAAAAGAGAATCTGCGCCGATGATAAAGTAAAATTTAACATCGGGATATTCTTTTTTTAACAGCTCAAGAGTGTGAGCTGTATAGGTATTTCCTTCACGCCCCAGTTCAAACTCGGATACACAAAATCCGGGGATCCCATCAACAGCCAGATAAAGCATATTCAGCCGATCGCGGCTGTCTGTGATGGCATGATCCTTTTTATGAGGCGGAATATGGGAGGGCATATACCAGATCTCATCAAGCTTGTATTCGGTATAGGCCTGCTGCCCCAGAAGAATATGTCCGTTATGGACGGGGTCAAATGTACCGCCCATGATACCTATCCGTTTCATGGAAAACTCCTTTTTTCCGGTTACGGAAAAAGCTTACTTCGGAAGAACGATCTTTCTATCCTTTTCTTCTTTTGCCGGTTTATATAAAACGATCATTTTGCCGATCACCTGAACGACCTGAGAATGGGTACGCTCAGAAAGGATCATGGCAAGTTCCTTTCCGTCATCTGCGCAGTTCTTTAATACGTGGATCTTGATCAATTCTCTTGCCTCGAGGGCTTCGCTGACGGACTGTGTCAGCTCCGGTGTGAGGCTCGATTTTCCGATCTGAAGGATCGGATCCATGGTCATTGCAAGACCCTTCAGATAAGCTCTCTGCTTGCTTGTCATATAATTCTCCTTATTTATAATAATCGAATTCCAATCCGTACATCCGCACGGTATCTCCTTCGTTTATGCCTGCCTGTTCCAGATCCTTTAAAATTCCGCTCTGCTTCAGGAATTTCTGGAAGAAATCAAATCCTTTTTCGGAATCCAGATTCGTGTATCCAAGCATTTTTTCGATCCTCGGCCCCTCAACAACGTAAGCGCCGTCATCTGCACGGGATACCGTATAGGGAAGATTCTGATCTGCCTGATACAGGACATCAAATTCCTTTTCAAAAATTTTCGGGGTTCTGTCAACGGTTTTCAGCACTTCAAAAAGGTGGTATAAGAGGTCATTAACGCCTTCGCCGCTGACTGCTGAAATCCCGAATACCGGAATTCCCTGAGGCTCAAATTCATCCTTGAGCTTTTTAAGGGGATCCTGTCCTTCCTCATAGACAGCATCCAGTTTATTTGCCGCGATCACCTGCGGAAGCTCAAGAAGCTTTGGATTATAGGTAGATAACTCATTCATGATCGTATGAATATCTTCGATGGGATCACGTCCCTCCACAGAGGCAGCGTCGACTACATGCAAAAGCACTTTAGTACGCTCAATGTGGCGAAGAAATTCATGCCCGAGCCCGGCTCCTTCGGAGGCGCCCTCTATAAGACCCGGGATATCTGCCATCACAAAGCTGGAGCCCTCTCCAAGGTCAACAACTCCGAGATGGGGATTTAAGGTCGTAAAATGATAATTGGCGATCTTAGGACGGGCATTGGAAACACGGGATAATAAGGTTGATTTTCCTACATTCGGAAAACCGACGAGCCCGACATCTGCTAAAACCTTAAGCTCCAGCTGTACCCAAAGCTCCTGACCGGGCTGTCCGGGCTGAGCGTATTTCGGTACCTGCATGGTGGAGGTTGCAAAGTGCATATTTCCGAGGCCGCCTTTACCGCCCTTTAAAATGATCTCTCTGCGATTATCTCCGGACATGTCAGTGATGACCTTTCCTGATTCCATGTCCTTAACTACGGTTCCCTCCGGGACTTTCACGATGAGGTCACTTCCGTTGGCACCATGACACCGGCGTTTTCCGCCTTCTTCTCCGCTCTGTGCAACATATTTCCGCACATGCCTGAAATCGACAAGGGTATTAAGGCCGCTGTCTACTTCAAAAATAATATCCCCGCCGTTGCCGCCGTCACCGCCATCCGGACCACCGTTGGGAACATAAAGCTCTCTGCGGAAGCTTACATGGCCGTTGCCGCCGTTACCTGATTTAATAAAAACTTTCGCACTGTCTGTAAACATGGTTCATCCGGTCCTTTCTTTATGTCTGGATTCTAAAAGAGCCCCATACCTTAAGTATGGAGCTCTTACTATTATTCGTTGATTGCCTTCGGATATACAGAAACCTGCTTTTTGTCTCTGCCTTTTCTCTCGAATTTAACAACGCCGTCAACCATTGCGAATAATGTATCATCACCGCCGCGGCCAACATTAAGACCCGGATGGATCTTTGTTCCACGCTGTCTGTAAAGAATATTTCCGGCTAAAACGAACTGTCCGTCTGCTCTCTTTGCTCCAAGACGCTTGGATTCGGAATCTCTACCGTTCTTGGTAGAACCAACACCTTTCTTATGAGCAAATAACTGAAGGTTCATCTTAAACATATCGGTTACACCTCCCTGAATCGAAAATTGATATATTCTGCTCCGAATTCATCCCGGACACTTTCCAATCCGAGAATCAGGGATTTCATAAGGAGCTGCGACTCAGGACTTATGGAATCCGGGAAGGAAAAGGAAAATTCTCCTCCATCCTCCGAGACACTTCCTTCAAAATGGTCGTCAGTAAACGACTCAACGGAATTTGCCATGTTGAGAGCCAGTACAGAAACAGCAGAGCAAATAATATCCTGTCCGTATTCTGCATAGCCAGCATGACCTTTGATCTCGATCCCTCTGACTTCTTTGTCCTTATCGCGTAGGATTTCTACATGAATCATAAATTAAGCGTTGATCTTTTCAATCTTAACCTGAGTATAAAGCTGTCTGTGGCCATTCTTCTTATGATAGCCAGATTTGCGCTTATACTTGTAAACGATAACTTTCTTGCCCTTGCCAACCTTCTCTACTGTTGCAGATACAGTTGCACCTTCTACTGTCGGGCATCCGATTGTAAGCTCTCCGTTGTTTACAGCAAGAACCTGATCGAAGGTTACTGCGGAACCAACTTCTGCATCAATTCTTTCGATCTTAATGCTGTCGCCCTCGGCTACTCTATACTGCTTACCACCTGTTGCAATAATCGCGTACATCTGATGGCACCTCCTATTATCATTACTCGCCAGCTATGGCGGCTTGCGCACTTTTAGCCTCGCTGTGCGGCACACTTAAGTATTCTAGCATCGGAATATGGATCTGTCAACGGTTTTTTCTTGAATTTGGGAGAAAATTTCAAACCAGTGTTACGGATAAAGCTGCTTTTTCCAAGTCCTCATAAGTACCACCAAATTGTTCAAGGGCTTGTTCCTTTGTTAGTATGCCTTTTTCAATCAGGTTTAAAAGTATTTTAGCCTCACCCTTTGCCTCACCAACCTTCTCCCCTTCTGCAAACTCCGCCTTCCGTATCAGCTCCGTTTCCCGTTTTTCATCATACTCAAAAATACACACCTCTATCGCCTCCGCTCGATTCTTCCTCAGAAACTCTGCCAATATATTTTCATCGATACATTCCGTCACAGCCTTTTCAGCTGCCTGATTGATATCTTTGTATTCAATCGCATACTGCCGTATTTTATGAACCAACAGCATATATTCTTTCAATAACCGGCAGGTTTCCAGGATCTCCAGATTTTTATCCAAATTGATATTTAAAACCTTCACAAGCAATTCCAGCTCAGGATGTTCTGTCTTCTGCATGAACGAATGTGACAATTTAAGCAGCCCCTCCGCCTCCCGCTCTTTTTCTCCATTGTAGAATACTACAAAATGCGGTGTCGGCAGTTCCACCAATGCCGATGCGTACAAGGTCTGGTTCCGGACCAGCATCTGGTACTCTTTTGCCACATAGAACAGAAAACGCAGTGGCATATTCGGATTCCATGTCGATTGATGTTCATATAAGTTTAACTGCATATCCAGCAAAAATGCCTGATCGTTTTTCATATTCATATATACAGCATTTTTCAGCGTCACAATCTCCAATTCTTTCGGATCTGTATAATGCGAATGATTCACTGCATTGTACAGACTCAGCAGATTCTCCCTTGTGCTGAACAGCATCCGGAACAGCGTGTCCTTGTGATTTCTCCGCACCCTCATTAAATTCCCCATAATTCTCCCCTTTCTGACAGGAGAATCTGGCTTTTCTGAGAATCTCCTGCCCTTTCGTATTGCCAAGTTGGATAAGCATAAGATTTCTCAGATTAATAATTAGAATATACGATTGCTTGAATTGCAGATAAAGAAATATATATGCTTGATGAGTTAAATGTAACATATCTAGTTCGGATATGCAAGTAAGAATTTTGCAACTATTTATTCTGTAAATACGCACAAACATATAACGGGTGTATTTCCTGTATGTGAAATGATACATACAATATGGCTAAAAGCGATTCTATATATTTGTGCAAAAATATAGAACCACATAGTACAAAAAGAGCAGAGGGATATATTTTTATATTTTACAACACATAAAACCATATCGCTCTGCCCTCATTATAAAAATTTATAACATGTTTGGATTCAATCTCTTTATATCCAACTACTTTCTCAACCCATACAAAATTTCTCCAATCACATTCTTATTCTGCTCATAGATCGCAGGAAGCTGACTCATTTCCAGAGGATTTGTACCTCTGCCTACTTCTATTGTCAGGCTGGGAATGTTTTTCTTCTGGATCGCCCAGTCTTTATATCCGGCGGGATCGAGTTTGGTGTAGTCGGCATCTAATGGATATCCTGTGACGGCGGATGCCGACTCTGCAAACGCCTTACTTTCGTTTAACAAATCGCCGGTCTGTGCGAAATACCAATAGATTACTTCGCCCTGTGTATGATAGCTTACCGTTCGTTTGAAAGGGTACTGCTCAGTCAGTTTTATCAGCGCCTTTGCTTCTTCCGTAGACGCTGGAGATGTCCCCTTATAGTGATCGGAGGAAAGATGTCCCAGATGATCGTTGTAAGAATCCCACATTGCATCAAAATTTCGATTTATTTTCAGTTATTTTATTTAATTTTACCATATACAGAAGGTTTCTTCAACAATTTTCAATGTTTAACAAAAAGATTACCAAATAATTTATTATTTCATGAAAATAAACTGGCAATTTTCACCAGTATCTCCGCCGTCTTCTGAAGCGAATCCACCGGAATAAATTCATATTT
>USQV01000063.1 GCA_900556965.1 uncultured Clostridium sp. | reverse complement strand
AAGTCCCCACCCACTGCTTATTGCTTTTCGCAATTGAAGCAGGGGACTTAAGGGAGATTGGCTATACTTCCTTACGCAAGTAGAAATTTACCGTCAATGTAGCTGTTGGACTGCTTGGCAATCAGAACCCCACGGGCAAGCCCGTGGGAGTAGCTATTGTGCCTTGATCTCCTTCCAGAGGGCGCTATACAGATCATCGGCCTCTGTTCCCAGATATTTAAAGACCTCAGAATTCTGAAGCTTTGAGGTGTCGGGAAATACAGATTCGTTATCTTTGTATTCCGGATCCAGAAGCTCAAAGGCGCCTCGGTTCGGAGTAGCGTAGGTGATATACTCAAAGTTCTTTTTTGCAATATCAGGGCGGCAGAGGAAGTTGATCCATTTTTCGGCATTTTCCTTATTTCTTGCATTATAAGGGATCACCCAGGAGTCGATCCAGATATTTGTTCCTTCCTCCGGAAGCACATACTCCAGCTCATAATCTAAATTGAGCTTTTCCGCCTCCTCCTGAAGATACAGCAGCTCTCCGGAATAGATGACACCGACGGCAGCTTCTCCGTTTAACATCTTGTCACGGACCTGATCCACTACGTATGCCTGAACAAGAGGCTTCTGTGCGAGAAGAAGCTTCTTTGCCTCCTCCAGCTCGGCAGGATCTACAGAGTTCATGGAGTAGCCAAGTGTTTTTAAAGCGACCATGAAGGCGTCACGGACACTGTCCTGCATAAGGATCTCGCCCTTGTAGCGTTCATCCCAGAGATCGGCCCATTTTGTCGGTGCCGGTACTCCCAGCTCCTTGATCCGTTTTGTGTTGTAAATGATACCTACAGTGCCCCAGCAGTAGGGCACTGAAAATTTATTCTGCGGGTCAAAGCTCTGAGAACGTTCCATATATTCCGGATCGACATGCTCCATATTGGGGATATTATCGAAATCGATCTCTGCCAGCAGATCATTCTCTGCCATTTTCTGGATCATATAGTCGGACGGACATACCACATCATACTGAACGGCTCCGGCTTCGATGACCGGATACATTTCCTCATTTGTCTCAAAAAGATCGTAGGTAACATGGATTCCGGTCTCCTGCTCAAATTCCTCGATCACGCTCTCGTCAATATACTCCCCCCAGTTGTATACATAAAGCTCATTGGAATGGGATGCATCGATATGTCGCCATGTGGTATAGCATACCGTGACGATGATAAAGAAGGAAACTGCCACAAGAACCGCCTTTTGGAACAGACGGAAGCCCGGCTTCCAGCGATTCTCCTTACCGCTTTTTCCGTTGCCGGATACATAGCCGGAGGTGGTGTTCTGCGGTGCAAAGTTTGTGATCAGAAGCAGGAGCAGAACGGTTACAAAGATCACCGTGGATAATGCATACATGGATGGCTTGATGCCGCGGCGGACTTCACTGTAGATTAACGTGGACAGTGTATTGATGCCGGCTCCGCGTGTAAAGTGGGTGACGATAAAATCATCCAGCGACATGGTGAAGGCCATCAGAAAGCCGGACAGGATCCCCGGCAGGATATCCGGGAAAACGACCTTAAAGAAGGCCTCCAGCGGACAGGCACCAAGATCCAGAGCCGCCTCGTAGGTGTACTTGCTGGTCTGCTTCAGTTTTGGCATTACACTTAGCATCACATAAGGCACATTAAACGTGATGTGGGCTAAAAGGATCGTTTTGAAGCCCAAGGAGATGCCGAAGGCGATAAACATGAGCATCAGGGAGATACCGGTAACGATATCGGAATTCAGCATCGGAATGTTGTTGACGCCCATGCAGATCGTCCGGGGCAATTTTTTCATGCTGTTGATCCCAAGGGCTGCAGCTGTTCCTAAGATCGTGGCAATCAGAGCCGACAAAAAAGCGATCAGGAGAGTATTATACAGGGCATCCATAATCGAGGAGCTCTGAAACATCTGTGCATACCATTGGAGGGTAAAACCGCCCCATTGTGACCGGGATTTGGAGCTGTTGAAGGAAAGCACCATCATCACGACAATAGGAGCATAAAGGAATAAAAGCACTAATACAAGGTAAAAATTTTCAAAAAAGCGTTTTAATCTTGAGTGGGATGTTTTCATTAGAATGCAGTGCCCTCCCCATTTTTATCGTATTTGGCGATCATGGTCATACTGAGAAGAATAAAGATCATGAGAACCATGGAAAGCCCGGCACCAAGGTTCCAGTTGCTTCCCTTTGTAAATTCCTGCTCGATGACATTTCCGATCAGCAGGATCTTGCTTCCTCCGAGGAGGTTGGAGATCACGAAGGTAGTGAGCGCAGGAACAAATACCATAGTGATCCCGCTGATGATGCCGGGAACACTTAACGGCAGCAGGATCCGGGTGAGGATCTGGAAATTGTCGGCGCCCAGATCCTTAGCGGCATTGATTACGTTATCATCAATTTTTGCCAGTACATTGTAGATCGGAAGGACCATAAAGGGCAGAAAATTGTATACCATGCCAAGGATGATGGCCCCGGAGGTATTGATGATATTTAAGGACGGAAGGTGCAGAAGGGAGAGAAACGCATTGATCACTCCGTTTTTCTCTAAAAGCGTCTGCCATGCCATTGTCCTGAGCAGAAAGTTCATCCACATGGGCAGGATGAAAATGAAAACAACAAAGCTTCCCTTGCCGATATGATGCGTCCTGAGGATCAGGGCCAGCGGGTACGCGATCAAAAGACAGATCAGAGTGCTGGCTGTGGACAGGAGCAGCGATAGGAACAGTGCCTTCAGGTGGTCGGAAGCTAAGATCGCCGTCACATTTGCCAGAGTGAATGCCCCGCTGCGGTCCGTGAGTCCATAAAAGAATATCATAAGCAGCGGGATAATGGTAAATCCCACCATCCAGATAACATAAGGAAGGGCGAGAAGCGGTTTCTTTGAATTATTCATTGACTCCTACTGCCTCCTCATCCTCCGATGTCGGCTTGTTCATGATCTGGATGTCGAAGGGATCTACATGGATCCCGACTCTTTTCCCGACAGGGAACATATCCGTGCTGTGGACAAGCCATTCATATCCGTTTGCAGTCGTTACTTCCATTTCATAGTGGACACCCTTAAAGATCAGATGGGTGACAACGCCCTCCAGTGTTCCGTTTTCCGGCTCGACAAGATCGATGTCCTCCGGACGGATCACCACGTCGACAGGCTTATGGGTACCGAAGCCCTTGTCGACACAGGCAAATTTAGCGCCGAATATTTCTACCAGCTCGTCATGGAGCATAATTCCGTCTACGATATTGCTTTCCCCGATAAAATCGGCAACGAAGGCATTTTCCGGTTCGTTGTAGATCTGTTCCGGAGTTCCCATCTGCTGGATATAGCCCTGGTTCATGACAATGATGGTGTCAGACATGGTGAGGGCTTCCTCCTGATCGTGAGTAACGTAGATAAACGTAATTCCGAGTTCATTTTTCAGGCGGATCAGCTCATACTGCATGTCCTGACGGAGCTTTAAGTCTAAGGCCCCTAAAGGCTCGTCTAAAAGAAGGAGCTTCGGCTCATTCACGATAGCCCTTGCAATGGCAATACGCTGCTGCTGGCCGCCGCTCAGGGAGTCAACGGTGCGGTTCTCATAGCCGTCTAAGTTTACGAGCTTTAAGGCATACTTGATCTTATCATTGATATAATCTTTTGATTTTCCCTTGATCTTTAACCCAAAGGCGATATTATCAGCAATGCTCATGTGGGTAAAGAGAGCATATTTCTGGAATACGGTGTTTAACTGGCGCTTATTGGGCGGCATTCGGGTGATATCTTCTCCGTTAAAGATTACCCTTCCCTGATCGGGAGAGGTAAAACCGCCGATAATGCGTAAAGTGGTCGTTTTTCCGCAGCCGCTGGGGCCGAGGAGAGTCACAAAGGAATTTTCCTTTACAGAAAGATTCAGATCATCGAGGATAATGTCCCCATCAAAGCTTTTTGATATATGGATCAGGTCGATCAGAGGCTGGTTCATGATTCGCTCCTCCTGTTTTTTCTTAATTAATAGTCCTCTAACATTTACTCATTTTTTTCAATTACTGTCAATAGATTTCGGGAGGATTTTGAAATTAAATTTCGTAAGAAAGACAGACGGGAGCGGGAGGGAAATTTTCAGGGAGATTTTCAGGATGAAATTATATGAAATTCTGTTAACAAATAAGCCGGGATATGTTAAAATATAGCTTAATCGAAAAAGGCAGGGGGAGAAATATTATGACTGGAAAATATATGGCGTATGTAGGCTCCTATTCCTATACAGGAAAAGCAAAAGGAATCACAGTATTTGACGTGGATGTGGAGCAGGGAAAGTTTATCTACCGCTGTGAAGTAGAGGTAGACAACTCCTCCTATCTGAAGGCATCAAACAACCGGAAAATACTGTACTCCATCGCAGATGAAGGCGTGGTGGCTTTTAAGATACTTCAGAACGGAAACCTGTCACGTCTGAACAGTGCAAATATAAAGGGAATGCGGGGCTGTCAGATCGCTACAAGCAAAAATGATGACTATATTTTTGTCTCCGGCTATCATGACGGCAAGGTCACAGTCCTTAAATTAAATAAGGACGGATCAGTGGGACGGATCACAGACGGCGTATTCCATAAAGGGCTCGGCAGCGTGGCAGAACGTAACTTCAGACCCCATGTAAGCTGCAGCCGCATGACACCGGATGAAAAATTCCTTATGGTGGCGGATCTTGGGATCGATCAGGTCAAGGTCTATCGCTTTGACAAGAAGGAGGGAAGGATCACCCTCGTTGATACGATCCGCAGCGAGCTGGAGTCTGCACCAAGGCATTTTATCTTCAGCAGTGACGGAAAGTTTTTCTATCTTATGCACGAGTTAAAGAATACGATCGATGTTTATTCTTATCAGTCGGGAGAGCGGACACCGAATGTGGAGAAGATCCAGACAATCCCGACAACGGGAAAGGATCCGAATCAGCTCACGGCGGCCTGTGCGATCCGCTTCTCACCGGATGAAAACTATCTGTTCTGCTCGAACGCAGGCGACAATTCCGTTTCCATGTATGAGAGAGATACGGAAACAGGAATGCTGACCTTAAAATTCTGTCTCCCCATCAGCGGAGACTACCCGAAGGACATTGCAATTTTCCCGGATGGAAAGCATCTTGCTTCCATCAATCATGAAGGAAGCATCACCTTCTTTAAGATCGACTATGAGAAAGGTCTGCTTGTCATGAGCGGACGCAGTATAGAGATCAATGAACCAAACTGTTGTGAGATCGTGAGGATTGGAGACTAGGAATGGCAGCAGGATCTACAATTGGAACTATATTTAAAGTAACGACCTGGGGCGAGTCCCATGGAAAAGCCATCGGAGTGGTGGTGGATGGCTGTCCGGCAGGCCTGCCTCTTTGCGAGGCAGATATTCAGGAGCTCCTTGACAGAAGGAAGCCCGGGCAGAGCAGATTTACAACCCAGAGAAAGGAAGGAGATCAGGTCGAGCTTCTTTCCGGAACTTTTGAGGGAAAGACAACCGGAACACCGATCTCCATGATCGTTTGGAACAAGGATCAGCACTCCGCAGATTATTCAACGATTGCAGACTGTTACCGTCCGGGACATGCGGACTTTACCTTTGATGAGAAATTTGGCTTCCGTGATTACCGCGGAGGCGGCCGTTCTTCGGCGCGGGAAACGATCGGCCGTGTGGCAGCCGGTGCGATCGCGGAAAAGTTTCTGAAAAATCTGGGAATTTCGATCTGTGCCTACACAAAGGCCATCGGGCCGGTCGAAGTGAATGGATCGGAAATGGATCCGGAGGAAGCAAAGCGGAATAAACTGTGTATGCCGGATGCGAAAGCAGCGAAAGAGGCAGAGCAGTATCTGGATGAAAAAATGCGGGAATGCGATTCTGTCGGAGGTATCGTCGAGTGCAGGATCACCCATCTTCCCACCGGACTGGGCGAGCCGGTTTTTGATAAGCTGGATGCGGAGCTTGCAAAAGCGATCCTTTCGATCGGGGCAGTGAAGGGCTTTGAGATCGGAGACGGCTTTGCGGCCGCAAGATCCTGCGGTTCGGAAAATAACGATGCGTTTCGCATGGAAACAGACGGAAAACCGGTAAAGGTAACAAATCATTCCGGAGGTGTTCTCGGAGGAATCAGCGATGGAAGTGATGTGGTATTTCGGGCCGCATTTAAGCCGACTCCATCCATCAGCAGGAAGCAGGATTCGGTGGATCTGGAAGCACATAAAAACGAAACTCTCGTCGTCAAGGGCAGGCACGACCCTTGCGTCGCCGTCAGAGCCGTTCCTATCACAGAAGCCGCTCTGGCTCTTGGTATTTTAGACTGTATTATGGAGGTAACAAAATGACAGACATCAATTTAGATCAGATGAGACA